>NZ_JALDUA010000004.1:0-176097 GCF_023109155.1 Streptococcus oralis
GCTGGTTCCAATGGTTTCTCTGTCTCATATGTTGGCTCTTCTGGTTTTGATGGCTCCGGTTGATCTGGAGTTTTTACCGGTGGAGTTGGCTCATTTTCGTAGTTTGGTACTACTGGAGCTGGTTCCAGTGGTTTCTCTACTTCATAAGTTGGAGCTTGTGGTTCAGTTGGTGCTACTGGCGGAGTTGGTTTTTCCTTGGTAATTTTTGGAACATTAACGGCACGAATCTTACCATTGAGTGAGTACCAGATGTTTGGTCTTTTACCTGTATCAACCGCCATAACTGGATCAGAAGGAACTACTAAAGTAGCAGAAGTTGCACCAACTGTCACACGGTTAGTTGTTCCTGACATTCGAATTGCTCCTGCACCATACCAAGAGTTTGGAGCATCTGATGAATCCCATCCTGAATTAGGCTGGCTATTTTTATACATTGTCCAGCGAGCTCCACCTTGCCCTTGTTTAAAGTTCAGGGTTTCTGTGGCATAAATCTTTCCGTCTTTTTCTCCAACAGATGAACCGGAAATTTTAATAAAGTTACCAGTGTAATCCTTGGCCATCTCAATAGAATTATTTTCTCTATTTAGAGATGCTACTGAAAGAAGGGCATTGTCAAAATTAATTGGTTGGTCATTTTCATCATAAAAGGTGAATTCATTCTTTACAAAAATTGATGTATTCTGCTCTGTGTTACCTGTGTATGCCGACGCAAAAACTCCTAGCGTTGGGTCACTAAAAATTCCCAACCATACATTTCCACTAGGATTTTTAAATCTCGAATCTTCATCTATAGTATACTTATAGACTATCTTGGAAACTTTCTTACCATTGTAGTACGTTTTTTGAAGGTTAGTATAAGTCGCAGTTACGCTTTGGCCACGTTTCAAAAGTACTGAGCCCCATTTCACCTCCGTATTATTCCCCACGTTGGTAGTCCAGGTTGATTTAGTCCCAATATTTCCGTACAACTCAACAGTTGAAGTAGCTGAATCAGCTTTCTCTAACCCTCTAATATCTAAGTCATCTAGCTGTAAGATTTTTTGATCATATTTGGCTTTCGATGTACTTTTACTAAAAGCTTCATCAACTACAGAGGATTTGAGAAGTGTGCCACCCTCTGTTGTCAAAGATAATTTAGCATCTGGCTCAGAATCATACACCAAACTTTGAGCAGATGGCTCCGTCAAATTTCCGTCTTCTGTCTTAGTTTGTTCAAGTTTTTTTAGAGCTTCTTTGATTTTTGCCTGCTCTTCATTGTACTCTTTGAGTTTCTGTGGATACTCATCTACATCTTTCTTATACTTGGCAAGGTCTGCTTCATATTTTGCAACTTTAGCTTCATAGTCTGCTTTGGCTTTAGCATTGCGTTGTTTGATTGCTTCATTCTCAGCTTCAATCGCAGCATTTTTTACCTTATTATCTTCAACAGCCTTTTCATAGGCTGCTTTTGCATCGGCATTTGCTTTTTGAACGCGAGCTAGTTCTGTCTGATAAGCTGCTAGCTTAGTTTGGTAGTCTGCTTCGTTGGTAGCATTTGCTTGCTTAACTGCCGCCAAATCTGCTTCATATTTCTTCACCGCTGCTTCATAAGTCGCTTTTGCAGTAGCGTTACGTTGCTTAATCGCTTCATTATTAGCTTGAATCGCTGTGTTTTTGGCTGTGTTTTCTTCAACAGCTTTTTCATAGGCTGCTTTAGCTTGCGCATTAGCTTTTTGTACTCGAGCTAATTCTGTCTGATAAGCTGCTAATTTAGCTTGATAATCAGCATCATTATCTGCCTTAGCTTTCTTAACAGCTGCAAGATCTGCTTCATACTGCTTCATTGCCGCTTCATAAGTTGCTTTTGCAGTTTCATTACGTTGTTTAATCGCTTCATTTTCAGCTTGAAGCGCTGCATTCTTTGCAGTGTTTTCTTTTACTGCTTTATCATATGCCTCTTTAGCTTCCGCATTAGCTTTTTGTACTCGAGCTAATTCTGTCTGGTATGCTGAAAGTTTATTTTGATAGTCTTGTTGACTATCCTCATTTGCTTTTTTGACAGTTGCTAAATCTTTTTGATATTGTGCTAGCTTAGCCTCATATTCTGCTTTAGCTGTTGCATTAGCAGTGTTGATTTTTTCAACTTCTTCTTGATGACTTTTTAGATCTTTTTGATACTTGTCATCCGCTGCTTTGTTTTCAGCATTGATTTTATCTGTTTCTGCCTGATGAGCTGCGACTTCTTTTTTATATGCTTCAGTTGTTGTCTTTATTTCTTTAGCCTGTTTAGCATAGTCGCTTTTAATCTCATCTTGTTTTTGAGCATTTTCTGTAGCAGTTGTGGCTGTTCCTTTGTCTTTTGTTTCATCTTGAACTACCTTAACTCCTGCAGATTTTGCATCGGCAACTGTTTTATCCAAATCAGCTGATGATACTTCTACTGGCAAAGCTGAGTCTTTAGAACCAGCCTTAGCTTGGCTCTCTTTGGCAACTTGGCTCATTTCACCCTGAGCTTCAGGTAGATTTGTGGCTGGGTTTCCTGTGGTAGCTACCTCAACTGTACTTGTACTAGTTGTCTCTGTAACTTCGTCAGCAAATACTGCTTTGTCTGCAAAAGCAATCAAAGCAGTTCCTAAAACAGCACCACACAAAGTTTTGGCAACCTTGCTTTTACGAAATCCATAGACTTCTTTTTTATTTTTCATTCTAATCCCTTTCTTATCTAAATTAATCATCTACCATCCATAGTAGCATTTTATGATGCGGGATGCAAACATTTACTCTCCCCCTTCATTTATCGATAAATCTAACATATTTATAAATGAAATTAAAAAGAAGATGGTTAAACCATCTTCTTTTAGTTAAACTATTTATTTTTCAGTCAAGGCTGCAAGTCCTGGAAGAACTTTACCCTCGAGGAGTTCCATTGATGCTCCACCACCAGTAGAGATCCATGAGAACTTGTCTGCACGACCAAGGTTGATAGCTGCGGCAGCTGAGTCACCACCACCGATGATTGATTTCACACCTGGTTGTTTCACGATAGCGTCCATGACACCGATTGTACCAGCTTGGAAGTCTGGGTTTTCAAATACACCCATTGGTCCGTTCCATACAACTGTCTTCGCACCAGTCAATTCTTGATCGAATTTAGCGATAGATTTTGGACCGATATCCAAACCAAGGAATCCAGGATCAACTGCTTCACCTTCAGTGTCTTTCACTTCAGTGTAGTCAGCAAATGCATTTGCTTCTTTTGAATCAACTGGCAAGATCAATTTGCCGTTTGCTTTTTCAAGAAGAGCTTTTGCAACATCCAATTTATCTTCTTCTACAAGTGAGTTACCGATTTCGATACCTTGAGCTTTGTAGAATGTGTAAGTCATCCCACCACCGATAAGAACTTTATCAGCTTTTTCAAGCAAGTTTTCGATAACACCGATCTTGTCTGAAACTTTTGAACCACCAAGGATGGCTACGAATGGGCGTTCTGGAGCTTCAACTGCTTCTTGGATGTAGGCAATTTCGTTTTCAAGAAGGAAACCAGCAACTGCTTTTTCAACGTTTGCTGAGATACCAACGTTAGATGCGTGTGCACGGTGAGCTGTACCGAATGCATCGTTTACGAAGATACCATCTCCAAGAGATGCCCAGTATTTACCAAGTTCAGGATCATTTTTAGATTCTTTCTTGCCGTCAACATCTTCGAAGCGAGTGTTTTCAACCAAGAGAACTTGTCCATCTTCAAGAGCGTTGATTGCTGCTTCCAATTCAGCACCACGTGTAACACCTGGGATAAATTTAACTTCTTGTCCCAATTTAGCAGCCAGGTCAGCAGCTACAGGAGCAAGTGATTTACCTTCTTTATCTGCTTCTTCTTTTACACGTCCAAGGTGAGAGAAGAGGATTGCACGTCCACCTTGTTCAAGGATGTACTTGATAGTTGGAAGAGCTGCAGTGATACGGTTGTCATTAGTAATCACGCCATCTTTAACAGGTACGTTGAAGTCAACACGAACGAGAACTTTTTTCCCTTTCAAGTCAACGTCTTTAACAGTCAATTTTGCCATTAGATATGACTCCTTCTTTTTTTATACGTGTTAATTATATCACAAAATCAGCAAAAGAGATAGAAAAACCCTAAACTTTTCTTGTTCTTTCTTCTATTTATTAACCTAAAAACCTAGGATTTCAGTAAGGGAAATAGAAATTTTCACATAATTCGGTTGGAATAATTTAGGAAAATTTCTTGATTGATCTGCCTAATTACTTCTATACCATTCTTTTTCTAACATTTTAATCCTTAATATTCCAAACTCTACAGTCCTTCTTTTTGAATTGCTAGGTTTCTTATTATACAATATAACTAAAATAGTTTCTTCAGTTTGTGCTATTTGAGATTAAAAGAAGGGGAATTGCTACCATGAAATTAGAAAGACTAATCTATATTTTACTGTCTCTTTTAAATAAGAAGAGGATAACAGCTAAAGAGATTGCAGAGAGGTTTGAAATATCTACTCGAACTGTATATAGGGACATGGATACACTCAGTTTAGCGGGAATCCCAATCTATTCGGAACGTGGAGATAAGGGAGGTTTCTATATACCAAGCGACTATAAGATAGACAGAAAATTTTTCACTGAGGAAGAGAGACAGTTTATCATTAATATGAGCCAAAATGTTAGTAAAATCGTTGGTCATTCAAGTCTTGACAGTATCGAACACAAGCTGTCTTCTCAAGAAATTACAAGAGCAAACAGTCCTTTTTACTTTGATCTCAGTTCCTGGACTCTTAATACAAATTATTTACTAGAAATTGAGGAAGCGATACAAACTGAACAGATGATTTCTTTTTCTTACTATTCGAAAAAACAAGAGAAAAGTCAGCGAACAGTTATTCCATACAGATTGATCTATAAACTGAATGCTTGGTATGTTATCGGTTACTGCTTAGAAAAATTAGATTTTCGTATTTTTAAATTAACTCGAATTCGTGAACTAGAACTAGTGGAGATAAAAGATAAACCATTCGATTATCCACGTTTATCTCAAGAAAAGTTAGAGCTTTTTTTAAATCCCCCAAAACATAAAGTGGAGGGGCAAAGAGAAGAAATCGAACTAGTTTTTACAAGATTTGCACTCCCAAAAATCTACGATCACTTCACGGAAGAAGAAATCAGAGTCGAGGACGAAATAATAAAAGTTCAGGCATTCAGAGCTTTAACTCCTGCATTTTTTGATTTACTCTTAAGCTTTGGTTATCAAGTAAAGGTCATATCTCCAAGTCACTTACAAAATCTACTGGTCAGTACTCTAAAAAAAAATCTTCAGCAATATGACAACCTGTAGTCATATTTCCTTTTGTATACTCTTAAGTGGGCAAAATATTTCGTGATATTCACCATAGCCCAATTATTTTACAGGAGGTTCCAAATGGATACAAAAACACTTGCAGAAAGCTATTTTACGGCAGTAAATGAGGGAGGCTGGGAAGATTTCGTAGCTGAAAACTTTGATTATGGCATGTGCGATAGTATAGAAATTCGACAAGGACGTGATGTTTATTTGCAAGGTGCAGGCCAATTCTATGCTTTGAGCCAGCATCTTGAAGTGAAGCAATTACTTGTTGATGGTCGAACAGTCTCAGCTTTAAACCGCTACCATCTACATTCTCCTCAAGGACAAGAACTAGAACTGGATGTCGCAGAATTTCTGAAATTCGATGAATTTGATAAATTAGTTGCATCCAATATCTATTTCGACACTTATCGTTTCCAAAAATTTATCCAAGGAATTGAATAACAAAAATCTAGCTTCAAATTTACTCTTCAATTTCAAAACTAAAAACAAGGCCTGACTAATCTACAGTCAAGCCCTGTTTTTTAATTTTTATGAGAAAATCCAAGATTCGTAAATCCGATTAGTCTTCTCTCCTCTTTCTAGCAAGCAAGCCGTAGCCACTCATTACTCCGAAAAGCCCTAGCGCTACTAGACTAGCATCTCTTGTCGCTCCCGTATTTGGAAGCTCTTTACTTACTTCTTCAACTTTTGCTGGTGTAGCTAAAAGTGCCCGATCCCTTGTTTGTGAGACTTGCTCTTCTTTCGTTCCTACTTCAACAATTTCTGGAAGAGCTTCCTTGAGAACCTCAGTAGAATGAAGGGTGCGTTTGCCCTGAGCATCAACTTCTACAAAGCGACGAACTTGGCCTTCAACTCCTGCTTGAACTAGCTGACGTTGACCTTTCAGAAGGCTTGCATTTGGTCGTTCTTGACGTTCGAAGGCCATTGTAGCCTCTTCAACTTCCAGTTTCGGAGTTGCTAGAACTAAATCTTTCACACCTTCAGCTGGTTGGTTGCTTGACAGAACTTTTGTTCCTACTTCTGTGATTTCTGGGATAGCTTCCTTGAGAACTTCAGTTGAACGAAGGGTGCGATTGCCTTGGACATCTACTTCTACTAAATGACGAACTTGGCCTTCCGCTCCTGCTTGAACTAGCTGGCGTTGTCCTTTGAGAAGCTCGGCGTTTGGTCGCTCCTGACGTTCAAAGGCTGTTGTTTCAGTTTCAATAACTAGTTCAGGAAGAGCTTCAACCGTTGGAGCCACTTCATTTGGATCCATGCTTCCAACATGATGGCTTTCTTCTGCAGGTACTAATTTCTTATTCAACTTTTCTTTCATGTCCGCAAAAGCTTGTGGAGTTGGCATTTCTGAAGCCAACAAAGTTTCTGCTTGTTCAATCAACTCAGCTTGGGAATCTTTTTCACGAACAGATTCGAGCAAGCCTTCCAACTCTTCTCTAGCAGTCTGATAACGTTGATTTCCATCCAAGGCTGTCCCTGCTTGTTTCAACTCATTCAAAGCTTTGTTGACCTCTTCTTGACTGGCATTATGGTTTTCTGCTACAGCTTTCGCTGCATTGAGCTTCTCTACTAGTGCTGCTTGTTTGTCCTCGCTTGAGAAGGTGTAGGCAAGAGTTGACTGACGGCCTTGGGCAGCAGTAATTTCTTGTTTGAGGTACTCGTCGTTGACAGCTGCTTTTGGAGAAACCAAGACATCGAACTCAGCTGTGTGTCCCTTGTAATGAAGAGTCAAGGTCTGACGACCAGTCTTTTGAGCATCGTAGCCCGTAATTTCAACACCTTGATCTGTGAAGGCATGGCTTTCTTCTGTCTCATCATCATAGAGAACGCCGAAGCGCCCTTCTGCAAGATCCAGTTGCTCTCCTACTAGATAGTCCGTTTTCGGTTTCTGAGTAATGTACAGACCTGCTACTTCTTTTGGTTTTCCTTCATCTTGACCAGTCACTTGTACCTTCAAGTCACCGCTTACTGGAAGTCCAAGATAGCTAACTGTGAGCTTTTGTTCCCCTTTTTGATGAGCGTTGTAGCCAGATACTGTCACACCTGAATGAGTAAGGTTGATCAGCTCATCGGCTTGTCCCCCTTCGTATTGAACACGGAGTGTTCCGCCTCTGAGGTCCAGTTTTTCTCCTTCTTTATAAACTGTCTTCTTAGGTCCTTTTTCAAGGCTAACAGATTTAATTTTTCTTTCATCCTGTGGAATCGCTACTGCCAAGGTGTTACTGATTTCTTTGCCAGGTAGTTGGGTACGATAGTAGAGGAGATTTGGTTGCTTGTCAAAGCCCAATGGTGCTGTTGCTAGGTCGCCACCAGTTTCAGTCTTCAAGGTTGCAATTGGTGTTTGTGAATCTGCCTTGTCGTAAACGGTGATGGTTGCGCCTGCTGGAACATCAGAGAAGCCTAGTTGAACTTGATGGTTTCCAAGTGAACGAGCAGCTACCTTAGCCATTGGAATATTTTGACTTTCTGTGTCCAAGGTTTCGTACATCTTCCAGTTGTAGATACGAATGGCTTTCCAAGGTGTTCCGTTATCAGATGTAATGACATGCAAACGCCAGTCTTGGGCAGTGATTGGTTTATCAAGAGTGATATCCGTCACGTGCGCTTTATTGCCACGGACTTCCTTAGCTAGTTTCCACTCGCCATCTGTATCCTTGTAATAAAGATCAAAGTCCTTGGTGTTCATCAGACCATCGTTAACAGACTCACCACCAGCTCCCGCATGATCCATTACCCATCTGACAACACGACGTGGTTGGGTCAAACGAATATCGACACTACCGCTCAATTGTCCTGAAGACCACTTGTCTGATAGACTTGTAATCGTACCGTTCAACATGCCTTCGATGCCTTCCCCGCCTTCAGTATTGGGGAAAGTGCTACCAATAACCGTTGCCCCTGGAACAATATTTTCAGCCAAAGGTCTTGGGAGAGTTGTATCCTGAACAGTCATGCCCCAGTTGAATGACGCTGTTGCAGCTTCTGAACGGAGGCCATTTTTACCAACTGCAACAACTTTCAATTCTTGAGTCCTACCAGTGGCATTAGCAGAACGGCTAACTTTTGGCAAGTAGATGGTTGAAGCAGATGAACCTGTCAATAAGCGCCAGTTGTCACCGTCTTTTTCGTAGACTTCATAGAAATCTGCATCTTGGTTACCCGTAAATTGAACAACTGCTTCAGCTTCTTGAGCATTCTTAAGAGACTGTTTCACTACTGAGAGACCTGTAGGTGCTTGTGGCGCTTGGTGATTGTCCGTGATCGTTAATTGTCCTAGGTTGAACTGATAATCTTTTACAGCACCTTCATGTTCGAAGAAGAGTTTAACTGCATAGATGGTTTTACCTGCCAGTGAGCTAAGGTCAAATTCTTCATTCTTCCAGTCATCAGAGAGAGTCAGTTCTTTCCATGCAGCTGCATCCTCAAATTTGTAGTCTGGAGTCGTAGAAAAGGCCATATAAACTTTGGAGCCTTTTCCTCCCTTGTGGGCAACCCGAAGTTTGGTTTTCTCCGTTACTTCTAGTTTAGTAGAATACAAATTCACATCTTGGTCCGTCTTACCAGCTACATCACCTGAGAATTTAAGAGAGTTTCCGCCATTATAAGCATCTGTAAAGTCATATTCTGCACGGAGTTTTTCACCCGTTGAAGTCTGCCACCAGCGCCATGTTGGCAAGACACCTGAAACAGAACGGTAGTTCCATTCAGAATCCTTAGAAACTTTGCCATCTACAAACCACTTTCTACCATGACCTGTATTAAAAGAGGTAGTGAAGGTGCGTCCTACTGCTGGAGTGCGGTCCGCAACTAAATTGGCAATTCCATACCACTCTTTATCTCCTGGTTTTTGAGCCGTTGGATCCCCTTGATAACCTGTAAAGAAGATGTCTTCGTTCTTGTGGTAGTCTTCACCTGTTTTTCCTAGACTGGTAATGGTATCTGGCGCAAAAAGTCCAAGAGACAAGCGCAACTTGCCATTTTCATCTAAAAGAGCATCCCAGTTGACCTTGGTTTTATAAGAACCACCTTGTTGCAATTCTAAGCCTGCAAAGACATCATACTGGCTACGTTCTAGCCATTTAGCCATCTCTACAGAGTGATCATTCTTTTCCTTATTCCAGTTGAAATTAGCAAAAAATTGATCTGCAGGGACCTTGTCACCTTCCTTTTGCATGAATTGGTAGTTGTAATCACCTAGACCATCTTCATGGTAACGACCGTATTTGTAGGTCATGGCATCGTACCAAGCATACTTGATTGGATGGTTGACCTTAGCTGCGTATTCTTTTGTATAGAGCATGAATTGGCGCATTTTTTCACCAAGAGGTGCTACCAATTCCCCCGTTGTTTCTTGGTTGATGAAGTAGCCATCAAAGCCATAGTATTTAGCGAGATCAACAAGTTTACGTGCAATCGGGAAGGTGCCATCCTCATCTTGCTTCAAAGCGGCTGCAAATTTCTCTTGGTCAGCAATGCTGTTTGACCAGTTGAAAAAGAGGGTTCCATAAACAGGCACACCATTACGGTGACCGGCATCAATGACATCTGGAGTTGGAACTAGGCCTTCCCAGAAGACCATTGAATCCAAGTATTGCCAGTAGTCAAAAGCATAGGCCTTGAATTCTTCTCCACCAACAGAAGCGTGGTCTTTAGCTTTCGAGTTGGTATTTGCTAGAGCTTGAACCTTGGCTCTTCTGCTTGCTTTTTCATTGACCAACTGACCTCTATGGCGCTTAGCGAGTTCAACTGATGAACGGTTAATGGGATCATCCTCACGCGCACCCGGTTCCCATTTCAACAAATCTTCCCATGTATCAAATTTGATTTCTTTTGGTCGGAGACTCTTTTCTTCATTTTTAGGAACGTCTGCTAGAGTCGGTTTGTCGGCTTTATTGTCAACCACTTGAGGAGCTTCCTCTGGTTTAGCTTCTTCTTTATCAGTTGGTTGAGCAGGTTTGTCAGCTTTATCTGTCGAAGCTGGCTTTGCCTCTTCTTTTTCATTGACCAAATCAGTTATTGCTGGAGTGTTTTCTGAAATTGGTTGCTCTGCTACTTTGTTTTCAGTTTCCTCTAATTGTTTTTCGATAGCTGCAGTGTCTGGATTAGCGGTTTCACTCGCACTTGTAGCTTGGGCGCTCGTATTTGCAGCTGTTTCAGGAACACCAACCTGTTCCGCAAGAGCTGGGCTCGCAAATAAAGCTGAACCAATCATCAAGGAACAAGCCCCGATTGACAGCTTACGAATACTGTAACGGCAACGTTTTTCAAAAAATAGATTTTTCATCTTATCCTCCTAATAAAATATAAAGTAAGCGCTTCACTTTTTGATAAAAAGTAACTGTTCTCAGTGTACACCACCAGAACAGGATCATCTTCATTTTATCCTATATGAAAGCGATGTCAATCTATTTAACATAAAAACTATAACTAGGATAATAATCAGTAAAATTTGGACACAATCCTATAAATCATCTATCTTAAAGGGAAACTATCTCTCATTTTAAAAGAAAGTTCTTGTTTCTTATGGAAATTTCAGCTAAACACTTGTGAGATTTACTTTTATCCTTTAAAATAGAATAGGAGAAATTCCGTTATTATTTTTCGGAGGAAAAAGAAATGTCCATTAATTGGCAGGAAATTTTATTTCACTTTTTAGGTGGTCTGGGACTATTTTTATATAGTATCAAGACCATGGGAGACGGTTTGCAACAAGCTGCTGGAGATCGCCTTCGTTTTTACATTGACAAATATACTAGCAATCCCTTCTTCGGTGTGCTGGTTGGTATCGGTATGACGGCGCTGATTCAATCAAGTTCTGGTGTTACAGTCATTACAGTGGGACTTGTCAGTGCAGGACTTTTGACCTTGCGTCAGGCTATCGGTATTGTCATGGGTGCCAATATTGGAACCACCGTTACATCCTTTATCATCGGTTTTAAGCTAGGAGATTACGCCTTACCTATGCTCTTTATCGGAGCAGTTTGTCTCTTCTTCACCAAGAATCGCTCCATCAATAACATCGGACGAATTATCTTTGGTGTTGGTGGTATCTTCTTCGCCCTCAATCTTATGAGCGGTGCAATGGAGCCCCTAAAAGACCTGCAAGTCTTTAGAGACTACATGGTTGAACTAAGTAAGAGTCCTATTCTAGGTGTCTTTGTCGGAACTGGGCTGACCCTACTCATTCAGGCTTCATCCGCAACTATCGGTATCTTACAGAATCTGTACGCAAGTGGTTTGATTGACCTACAAGGTGCCCTACCGGTCTTGTTTGGTGATAATATCGGAACGACCATTACAGCCATCATTGCTTCTCTTGGAGCCAATATCGCTGCCAAACGTGTTGCCGGTGCCCATGTCGCCTTTAACGTAATTGGTACGGTTATCTGTATTGTCTTCCTTGTTCCTTTCACGGGCTTGATTCAATGGTTTGAATCGGCGCTCAATCTAGCTCCAGAAATGACCATTGCCTTTGCTCACGGAACCTTTAATATTACAAATACCATTATCCAGTTCCCATTCATCGGTGCCTTAGCTTACCTTGTAACCAAGCTCATTCCTGGTGAAGATGAAGTTGTTAAATACGAGGCTCTCTACTTGGATGAACAACTCATCAAACAGGCACCTTCTATCGCTCTAGGAAATGCCAAAAAAGAACTTCTTCACTTGGGGAACTATGCTGCAAAAGCTTTTGACCTTTCCTACGACTATATCGTCAATCTAGATGAAAAACTAGCGGAGAAAGGGCACAAGACTGAAGAAGCTATTAACACAATTGACGAAAAACTCACTCGTTACCTGATTAGCCTTTCAAGCGAATCATTGAGTCAAAAGGAAAGTGAAATCCTAACCAACATCCTCGACTCGTCTCGTGATTTGGAACGGATTGGAGACCACGCAGAAGGGTTAATCAACCTAACAGACTATCTCCAACGCAAGAATGTTCAGTTCTCTGAGGCCGCTTTGAAAGAGCTAGCTGAGATTTATCACGCTACCACTGAGTTCATCAAAGATGCCCTTGATAGTGTGGAAAACAACGATACTGAGAAAGCTCAAAGTCTAATTGAACGCCATAAAGAAATCAACAATATGGAACGCATTCTCAGAAAGACCCATATCAAACGCCTTAACAAGGGTGAGTGTTCTACACAAGCTGGGGTCAACTTCATCGACATCATTTCCCACTACACTCGTGTGTCTGACCATGCTATGAACCTAGCTGAAAAGGTCATTGCTGAACAAATTTAATTGGTAAGAAGCCACCTTAATTTAGGTGGTTTTTTTCGTCTCTTAATCAAGAAAATTTTTTCTAACGTAAAAAAAATGCTTTGATTCACAATGGAATCAAAGCATTTTAAATAGCTCTCCAAACATAATAGCAGAAACCGCGGTTCCTCTGTACTTGGCTTCTTCTCTTTTGATAAAGCGAGCCAAGTTGAGCAACTCAGGTGCCGGATGTTTGGGATTGGTGAGCAATTCACGGGTGACCAGTCCTGAGAGACGGACTGCTAGTAACTGCTCATTTGTAGTAGGCAGCCTCTTAGCAGTCTCTAGGAGAGCAGCAACTAAATCGTCACTCAAGCCCTGACGGGCATGATTGTAGAGGTCTTTTATAAGGCTTTCTAGATTTGCTTCTTCCATCCCGATCAACCTCCCTTATGTTTAATAATTTTTAATCAAATCAACCGTTGAACGATCCAATTTTTTCACCAAGGCTTGCAAGAAAGCTTGGGCTTCTAGGAAGTCATCCATCGCGTAGAGGGTTTGGTGAGAGTGGATATAACGTGCACAGACACCGATAGTTGTAGATGGGACACCACCATTTTTCAGATGAGCTGCTCCAGCGTCCGTTCCGCCTTTTCCACAGTAGTATTGGTACTTGATTCCAGCTTCTTCAGCCGTTGTCAAAAGGAAATCCTTCATACCTGGGAGAAGCAAGTGACCTGGATCGTAGAAGCGAATCAAGGTGCCATCTCCAATCTTACCTTGGCCACCGTAGACATCACCAGCAGGTGAACAATCAACTGCTAGGAAAACTTCTGGGTCAAACTTAGTTGTGGAAGTATGAGCCCCACGAAGACCAACTTCTTCTTGGACGTTAGAGCCAAGATAGAGTTCATTGCCAAGTTTTTGACCTGACAAGGCTTGAGCTAACTCGCTCACCATGAGAACACCGTAGCGATTGTCCCAAGCTTTGGAGATGATATTTTTTTCATTGGCTGTCAAGATAGCAGAACTATCAGGGACAATGGTGTCACCTGGACGGATTCCAAAGCTTTCTGCCTCAGCCTTGTCCGCAAAACCACCATCAAAAACGATATCGGCAATGGCTGGTATGGTTGGTCCACCCTTTCCACGAGTCAAATGTGGAGGAACAGATCCTGAGATCACAGGAATTTCACGACCGTCACGCGTAAAAAGTTTAAAGCGTTGACTGCTAACCACCATAGGGTTCCAGCCACCGATTTCAACCACACGGAAAGTACCGTCTGGCTTAATCTCGCTGACCATAAAACCAACTTCGTCCATGTGAGAAGCGACCAAGACACGCGGTGCATCCGCAGCTTCTGAATGTTTAATCCCGAAAATACCACCCAAGCCATCTGTCACTACTTCATCCACATGCGGTGTTAACTTCTCACGAAGATAAGCACGGACAGGCGCTTCATGACCTGAGATCGCAGCAAGCTCTGTTACTTCTTTGATTTTTGAAAATAATGTTGTCATATCAGTTCCTTCTTTCTGTCCTCCATTTTACCACTTTTTATAGGAGAAGGATAGCGGGAAGGTGGATTGGTTTTTACCAGTTTATCCTATAAAATAGAGGGGAAGATATTGTTTCAGGAATTATTCTTTCTTTTTACATTAAATTGTCAGAAAATTTATTGACAGATTAAAAAATCGTGTTACATTTATATCCGCAGGTATCTTTCGATACCAAATCTACACGAAAGGACGGGGGTATGAAACTCTCTCATATTTTAACAGGCTTACTTCTACTCCTGGTCTTTCTCTCCATTACCATTGGAACCAGTGATTTTTCTTGGGAAAAATTCTTTGCTTTTGACCAACAGACCTGGCTTCTCTTTCAAGAGTCGCGTCTTCCAAGAACCATCAGTATTCTCCTTGCAGCCTCTAGTATGAGCATGGCAGGACTCCTCATGCAGACCATTACCCAAAATCAGTTTGCTGCTCCGAGTACAGTCGGAACGACAGAAGCTGCCAAACTGGGAATGGTGTTAAGCCTCTTTGTCTTTCCGTCTGCGAGTCTGACCCAAAAGATGATCTTTGCTTTTGGCTCTTCCATCTTATTTACTCTCTTCTTCCTAGCCTTTATGACTATTTTTTCTGTAAAGGAAAGGTGGATGTTGCCCTTAATCGGGATCATCTATAGTGGGATTATCGGTTCTATCACAGAAGTTATCGCCTATCGTTTCAATCTGGTTCAGAGTATGACGGCCTGGACCCAGGGTTCCTTCTCCATGATTCAGACCCATCAGTATGAGTGGCTCTTCTTAGGCCTCATTATCCTGATAGCCGTTTGGAAATTATCCCAAACCTTCACCATCATGAATCTGGGCAAGGAAACCAGTGAAAGTTTGGGGATTTCTTACTCTCTACTTGAAAAACTGACCCTTTTTCTAGTGGCACTAACGACAAGTGTCACCATGATTACCGTGGGTGCCTTGCCATTTCTCGGGGTCATCGTTCCCAATCTTGTCCGCAAGCACTATGGAGATAATCTGAGCCAAACCAAACTCATGGTCGCTCTGGTCGGTGCCAATCTAGTTCTGGCCTGTGACATCCTCTCTCGAGTCTTGATTCGGCCCTATGAGCTGTCTGTCAGTCTCATTCTAGGAATCATCGGTAGTCTCGTCTTTATCCTACTTTTATGGAGAGGGGGACAAAAAGATGCAGTTTAAAAGCAAACATACCAAGCTCTTCTGGCTTCTCATTATTCTGGCCATCGGAGCTTGTCTCCTCTACTTTTGGCCCATCACTAACCTGTCTGCCTTTGCCTGGAAGCTGCGTTCCCAAAAAATCATCGTTTATCTCTTGGTAGCCATCGCGACAGGGATTTCGACCATTAGTTTTCAAACCCTGACGGAAAATCGCTTTCTGACACCAAGTATTTTGGGAATCGAATCCTTCTATGTCTTGCTACAAACCCTGCTACTGATATTTGAAAGCAAATTTCTACAGCTTGGAAAGTCTCCTGGCTTAGAATTTCTAGTCTTGCTTCTGCTTCAATCCCTCTTTTTTCTCGCCTTACAAGGTTACTTGAAGACGCTGATGAAGCAAAATCTGGTTTTCATTCTGCTAATCTGCCTAGCCCTGGGAAGTCTCTTTCGAAATATCAGTACCTTCCTACAAGTTCTGATGGATCCAAATGAATACGATAAACTGCAGAACAGTCTCTTTGCCTCCTTTCAGCATCTCAACACTTCCATCCTAGCCATCGGTTCTCTGATCATCCTCACCTTGACAATCTTTTTCTTTCGAAAAGCAGTCGTTCTGGATGTCTTGCACCTGCAAAGAGAAACGGCTCAGATACTTGGACTCGATGTTGAAAAAGAACAGAGAGAACTCCTCTGGGGCATCGTGCTCTTGACCTCAACAGCCACTGCCTTGGTAGGGCCTATGGCCTTCTTCGGCTTTATGCTGGCCAATCTTACCTACCTAATCGTCAAAGATTATCGGCACAAGTTGCTCTTTATCGTAGCCATTCTAATTGGATTTATTAGCTTAACCTTGGGGCAAGCCCTCATCGAACGAGTCTTTGCGCTGGAAATTCGCATCAGCATGATCATCGAGAGTGTGGGTGGTCTCTTATTCTTTATCTTACTTTACAGGAGGGCCCGTCGGTGAAACTGGAAAACATTGACAAATCCATTCAAAAACAGGATATTTTGCAAGACATTTCCCTTGAAGTCAGTCCTCAGAGACTGACAGCCTTCATTGGTCCAAATGGTGCTGGAAAATCAACTCTTCTCTCCATCATGAGCAGACTGACCAAGAAAGATCAGGGAATTCTCAGTATCAAAGGCCGTGAAATCGAGAGCTGGAATTCGCAAGAACTGGCCAAAGAGCTCACCATCCTAAAGCAGAAGATCAATTACCAAGCCAAATTGACCGTTGAAGAGCTGGTCAGCTTTGGACGTTTTCCCTACAGCCGTGGTCGACTGAAGGCAGAAGACTGGGAAAAAATCCGAGAAACTCTGGACTATCTGGAACTGACAAACTTAAAAGACCGCTACATCGATAGCCTGTCTGGTGGGCAGCTCCAACGTGTCTTTATCGCGATGGTACTGGCCCAGGATACAGACTTTATCTTGCTAGACGAACCGCTTAACAATCTCGATATCAAGCAAAGCGTCAGCATGATGCAGATTCTTCGACGACTGGTGGAGGAACTTGGCAAAACCATTATCATCGTCCTCCACGATATCAACATAGCCAGTCAGTATGCGGATGAAATTGTCGCCTTCAAAGACGGCCAAGTTTTCTGCAAGGGAACAACTGCTCAAATCATGCAGGCTGACCTGCTCAGCCAACTTTATGAGATTCCCATCACTCTGGCTGATATCAATGGCAAAAAGATCTGTATCTATAGCTAGCTATTTTGAACTCATGTTAGAGAACCCTCTGTCTCTTAGCTAACAAGCCTATCTAAGAGCCCCCTACATCGTTATCACATTTTAAAAAGGAGAAATCATGAAAATATCCCTTAAACTTTATCTCACTGCCCTAGCGGCTAGCTTCTTGCTCCTACTTGGTGCATGTAGTACAAATACAAACTCAACCACTAGTAAGACGGAGTCAAGTAGCTCTGCTCCAACAGAGATAACCATTAAAAGTTCACTAGATGAGGTCAAACTTTCAAAGGTTCCTGAAAAGATTGTTACCTTTGACCTTGGTGCTGCCGATACTATTCGCGCTTTAGGTTTTGAAAAGAATATCGTCGGAATGCCTACAAAAACTGTTCCGGCTTACCTAAAAGATCTCGCAGGAAATGTCAACAATGTGGGTTCCATGGTTGAGCCAGACCTAGAAGCCATTGCCGCCCTTGAACCAGATTTGATCATTGCTTCTCCACGTACACAAAAATTCGTAGACAAATTCAAAGAAATCGCTCCAACAGTCCTCTTCCAAGCAAGCAAGGACGACTACTGGACTTCAACTAAAACCAACATCCAATCACTAGCTGCTGCCTTCGGTGAAACAGGTACACAGAAAGCCAAGGAAGAATTGGCTAACCTGGACAAGAGCATCCAAGAAGTCGCTACTAAAAACGAAAGTTCTGACAAAAAAGCCCTTGCTATCCTCCTCAATGAAGGAAAAATGGCTGCCTTTGGTGCCCAATCTCGTTTCTCTTTCTTGTATCAAACCTTGAAATTCAAACCAACTGATACTCAATTTGAAGACTCTCGACACGGACAAGAAGTCAGCTTTGAAAGTGTCAAAGAAATCAATCCTGACATCCTCTTTGTCATCAACCGTACCCTTGCCATCGGTGGGGACAACTCTAGCAACGATGGCGTCCTAGAAAATGCCCTCATCGCTGAAACTCCTGCTGCTAAAAATGGAAAAATTATCCAACTAACACCAGACCTCTGGTATCTAAGCGGTGGTGGTCTTGAATCAACCAAACTCATGATTGAAGACGCTCAAAAAGCTTTGAAATAAACAAGAAAACCCAACATCAGGTGATGTTGGGTTATTTTTTTTCTTGATTTCGTCTGAGGGAAAAGTGATCTGGGACGGGGTCCTTACCTGTTTTCGACCAGGGGTGGCAACGTAAAATCCGAGCCAAGCCCATCAGAACACCCTTGAAGCCATGTTTTTCAATAGCCTGAATCATGTAGTTGGAACAAGTCGGCTCAAAGCGACAAGAGGGGGGAAAGGCTGGGGAGATAAAACGTTGGTAAAAGCGTACTGGCGCTATTAAGATGCGTTTCATTATTTCTTGGTTACAGCCATAGTGTGTAGTTGGCTGATTTCTTTTTTATTAAGGCGACGGGATTCTCCTGGACGAAGACCTGTCAAGTCTAAGTGTCCAAAACGTGTCCGAGACAACTTATCCACTTGAAGACCGACAGCTTCAAACATCTTTTTAACCTGATGATTACGTCCCTCATGGATAGTCAACTGCACTACTGAGCGATTTTTGACTGGATCCACTTTGAGAATTTCGTAAACAGCTGGCTTGGTTTTCTTGCCATCAATCTCAAGACCACGAGTCAAGGGGCGAAGATTATCCTTATTGGCCACACCTTTAACACGCGCGACATAGACCTTGTCAATCTCATTACGTGGGTGAATCATTTCATCCGTAAAGTCCCCATCATTGGTCAAAATCAAGACACCTGATGTATCCCAGTCCAAACGTCCAACTGGGTAAATGCGTTCTTTGACATTAGGTAAGAGGTCGACAACAGTCTTGCGGCCCTTGTCATCTGTCACACTGGAAATCACTCCACGTGGTTTATTAAGCAGATAGTAGACCTTTTCTTCGTTGTAGATGGGTTGACCTTCAACTTCGACCTTATCGCCAGTCTTGATGGTTGTTGCGAGTTCACGTACCACTTGGCCGTTAACCGTCACCAAGCCTTGCTTGATTAGCTCTTCTGCTTTTCTCCTACTGGCCACACCTGCGTGGGCAATATACTTATTGATTCTCATCTTCTTCTATCCTTTCACCAAATAATTGGCTTTCTTGGGCTTGAATCTCAAGCTCATCAATCACTGGCAGTTCTTCCAAATGGTTAATTCCCATGTAATCTAGGAAATAATCCGTAGTTACATAGAGATTAGGGCGGCCCAAAACTTCTTTTTTCCCATCTTCTCTTATCAATTCAAAAGCTTGTAGCTTAGCTAGAGCTCCACTAGAATTGACCCCACGAATAGCATCAATCTCAATTCGGGTAATCGGTTGCTTGTAGGCAATGATGGACAAGGTCTCAAGAGCAGCCCGAGACAAACTCTGGTTGATAGGCGCCTTGGAATATTCCTTCAAAATCTCTGCAAATTGAGGCTTGGTCACCAATCTGTATGCTCCCCCTGTCTCAATCAGGGACAAGCTCGACTCCTGGTCTTTTTCATACTTTTGGGCTAATTTTTCTAAACTCTGCTGGATGCCTGTCGGGGGAAGCGATAGGAGTTCAGCCAACTGACGGACTCGAATCCCATCTTCACCTGCTACAAACAAGAGCGCTTCTATTTCTGCTAAAGTACTCATCTTTCCTCTCTATCAAGTCTAGCTTTGTGCCTCTTGACTTTCTTCCTTCTTTTCCATGAGATAGATATCTCCGAAACTCTCCTCTTGCACGAGGATCAGTTCCTGGGTTTTGATTAACTCTAGGGTTGCCAAAAAGAGGGTAATAACCTCTTGAACATTCTGGGCTTCCTTGAACAAATCCTGCAAACGCAACTGGTCTCGTCCTGACAAGGACTCTTTTACGATGACCATCATGTCCTCAATCTTATACTCATCCCGCAAGATGGTCGTGTGATTCTGTGCGAACTCCTCTTTTTTCTTGGCTAGGATATTTGAAAAAGCCAAAAAGAGGTCGATGGTCGTCCTATCATGCACAAGCTCCGCATCTTCGTAGATCAACTCTGTCGGCGCTTTGGAATAGTACTGGGCCCGATCTTGGTGCTTAGCCTCCAAGTGCACACCCAAGAGTTTGAACTTGCGGTATTCTTCGATTTGGGAGAGGAGATCCTGCTCCAGATCATCCTTCAAATTCGCCACTTCTGCCACCTTTGGAAGAAGCTTGCGGCTCTTGATCAGCATTAACTGACTAGCCATGACCATGTACTCACCCGTCACTTCTAGACGCATGGCCTGCAGGGTTGAGACATAGGCTAGATACTGTTCGATGACTTCCGTAATAGGCACATCGTAGATATCCATCTGGTACTTAGAAACCAGGTGCAAGAGCAAGTCCAGTGGCCCTTCAAAATCTTTTAATTTAATATCCATTATCTATATTTTTCTAAGGTCAGGACTGTTTTTAATCCTAATTTTTTTGCTATTTCGTACAAATCGACCTTGTTTTCTATCTGTCTTAGAATGAACTGTTCCCGCAAGGCTTGAGCGGATAAAATTGGGAAACCTTTCTCCTTGACAAAGGACTCCAGCTGACGAAAGGCCCACTGACGAGAATAGGTTTTCCCACTCCTTTCAAAGAGATAGGTCTGCCCCATCAAGGGTTCCAATTCTGGAGTCAAGGTCGTGGGTATGGTGACAATCCTCTGTTGGGAAGCCTTGCTGATTCTCAACACTTGAAAATCCAGATTGATA
The DNA here is from genome assembly GCF_023109155.1 of Streptococcus oralis. GTDB lineage: Bacteria > Bacillota > Bacilli > Lactobacillales > Streptococcaceae > Streptococcus > Streptococcus oralis_BZ. The sequence goes on from NZ_JALDUA010000004.1 coordinate 20,649, forward strand.
TCTGCAACCTTAAGGGCTAAAATCTCACTTGGCAAGAGCCCTATTTCCAAGATAAGAAGCGCCAGCAAGCGTCCTTCTGGATAATTACTTTCCTGCCAAAAAGAGTCTAAATTTAGAATCTCTGGCTTTTCAGTCTTCTTTTCAGCTTGTTTGGCTAATTCCAGACGGTAAAAGCTGTCCACTTCTCCGTTTCGATAGAGAAAGTAGAGAAATTGGTTACAGGCCGAAAGTTTTCGCTTCTGGGCGCTGATTTTTAGATTGGCTAGCTGGGCTTGGTAAATCTTAAGACTGGTCTCAGAAATCCGCTCACCCACAATGTCTAAAAATTGCTCCAGATCATACTTATAGGACTGCTTGGAATTGGCAGACAAGCCCTGTTTTTCCTCTAAAAAGGCTGAAATCCTATCTCTCATTTGCATCGAATCTCATATTCCTTACTAAAGTCATGTAAGAGAGCATTAACGGCCTTTAGGATGGACTTGCGCGTGATGATTCCTTGGAAAATTCCTTCACCATCTACCACTGGCAAGAAGGGTTCATCCACCAGTTTATGGAGGACCTCTGTGATGTTATAGTCTGGAGCGACGACTGCCACATCTGTCTTGGTCATATTGACGATGTCTGTCGTTGCCATCTGCTCATCCGTCAAACCTTGCTCCATTTGATAAGCCAAAATGTCCCTCAGACCAATGGTTCCAACAAAGCGTTTGTCAAAGGTCACAACTGGGATACGGGTATAGGTGATTTGGCTCAACACTAAAATCGCATGATCAGCATTGTGGGTATCAATCAAGGCTGCTAGATTCTCAGCAGGGGTAAGAAAAGTCTCTTCCTGCTCCAATAAAAATGCTTCAAATTCCTTGGCAATCATCGAGCAAACTCCTTGGACAAGCCTGGATAAACCTCATGGTCACGTGTCAAAAAGTCTACTTTAAAATAGCTGTCATCAATCTCCACTCGAGCATAGAGACATTCTCTGATAGTCCCTCGTGGTTGGCTGATGGAGCCTGGATTTAAAAAGAGTGTTTTGCCTTCCATCCAAGCATTTGGCACATGTAAGTGACCATAGAGACAGATATCGGCATCTTCTTCCTGAGCCCAGTAGTCCAACTTTTGAAAGTTGAAATTGATGTCAAACAAGTGTCCATGCGTCTGGATGATCTTGGTCGGACCAAGTTGAGTTACCAAACGTTCTGGGTAGCCAGCATAAAAGTCCATGTTGCCTTTGACGACATGGATGCCTTCCCAGAGCGGAGAGTCTGGACGGAGTTCTGAGTCACCATCGTGAAAAATGGCATCAACTTTACCCAGATAGCGGTCACGAATTTCTTCCACAATCAAGCTATCGCCATGGGAGTCACTCATTACAATGATGGTTTGCTTTGCCATGATGGAAATACCTCCAAAAGTTTCTTAACGGCTAAGGCACGGTGGGATTGGCTATTTTTTTCTTCAAGGGTTAATTCGGCTGCTGACTTACCTGTCTCTCCCACAAGGAAAAGCGGGTCATAGCCAAAGCCATTTTCCCCCTTGGGTTCAAAGTTGATATAACCTGGCCAGTCAGCTTCGACAACCAAGCTTTCCTTGTTTGGACTAGCTACGACTAGGGTTGTATGGAATTGAGCTGAGCGGTCCTTGAGTTCAAAGACCATGGCCAATTCGTGCAAGAGTTTGGCATTGTTTTCACGATCAGTTGCTCCTACACCAGCGAATCGCGCTGACCAGACTCCTGGCAAACCGCCAAGGACATCGACTTTGAGACCTGAGTCATCTGCCAAAACCATCTTTCCTGTTAATTGGGAAATAGTTTCTGCTTTAAGTCGAGCATTTTCTTCAAAGGTCATACCTGTTTCAGCTACTTCAGGCAGATCTGGATAGTCATTGAGATTTTCCACATCATAGCCTAACTTGTCAAAGATAGCTCGGAATTCCTTGGTCTTGCCCTCGTTACGAGTCGCAATGAGCAGAGTTTCTCTAACCTTGCTAGTTTCAAAGAAGGCTTCTACATCGACTCCTTCTTTAGGCAATTCAACATGCAAAAGCTTTCCATCTTCAACCAAGAGCAGAGCACCCTGACGTTGGATGACTTCTAGATTACGGCCTGCTTCTGCATTTAAAATCTCAACGATAAAGGAGAGCAGACGAAAGTTAGAAGACCAGCGCATCACCGTTATCGTAATCGGAAAGCCGCTTTCCTCGTCACGAAAAATCCGCGCTAAATCCATAAAATCAAGCTCGAGAGGATCTTTGATAAGGCTATAGATGCCTCCATAGACATCCCAGACACCGACATACCAGTCCTGGTCATCCTTGTATTCATAAATTTTGTTTGTCATAAAGTTACATGCTCCACATGAATCTCTTTTTCCAGCCATTCTGCTCCAATTTGGGCAAAACTTTGGCTATTGGCGGTTGTATAAAAACGATGTTGAAGAGGTCCCGCATCTCGGCTACGATTGATTTCAAAATAGTTAAGCAAAACCGAGATATCCCGCACACACTCTGCCCCACTATCGATGAGCTGAACCTTTGGTCCCATAACATTTTGGATGATAGGGCGAAGGAGTGGGTAATGGGTACAACCCAAAATCAGGCTATCCACCTTTCCAACCAAGGGACGCAGGGTTTCATAGACCACTTTCTTTGTTACACTGGTCGACAGGGCACCAGACTCCACCAAGGGAGCAAACTTGGGACAGGCCAAACTCTCCACCTGTAAATCCGGATCCAGATCATGGATTTTCTGACGGTAGATGTCTGATTGGACCGTCATGGGGGTTCCAATGACTCCGATTTTCCCACCTTGACTGGACTTGATAGCTGCCGAAGCTCCTGGCAAAATCACACCTAGGACAGGAATGTCTAGTTGGGCCTTGATTTCTTCCCAAACGACCGCAGTCGCAGTGTTACAAGCTATGACAATCATTTTGACATCCTTGGTCAAGAGAAAGTTGACCAACTGCCAAGTATATTCACGAATTTGCTCAGCAGGACGGGGACCATAGGGCGCCCGTGCCGAATCTCCAATATAGACGATTTCTTCATGGGGAAGCTGGCGCATGAGCTCACGAACAACGGTTAAGCCCCCGACACCCGAATCCAAAAAACCAATTGGTCGATTATCCATACAGTCTTCTTTCTAGTCTTTTTTCTGATTGATAGTTCATCATAATTACTCGTCCTAAATGAACGGACAGACAGCTTGATAGAATGGCAACTGCCTCTCTTTTAATCATAATCAAATATCAATAGAATGCAAGGAAAAAGTCTTATCCTTGAGAACTATTGAACATAGTGAGAAGTCTGGAACTTTCATCCCAGACTTTTCCTATTTATTTCTTTTTATTGTTAGCAAGGGCTGCTTTTTGTTGGCGGATGATTTGGTGGTAAACTTGTTGTACCTTGGCTTCGCTTGGCTTTTGACCATTTGCACTCAAGAGAGCACGAACTGCCTCAGCGTTCAAACGTGGGTTGTCTGCAAATTCTTTTTCGATTTGCTTACGAACCAAGTACATCCCTCCAAGAGCTCCTCCTAGAAAAGCTAGCACAATCAAGATAATTGCTAAAAGTAAATCCATTCTTTTTCTCCTGTTTCTTTTTGAGTCTTCTATATTATACCATAAAGTGACTTTCCTGACTAGTTTGTTTTACGCTTTCAAGAGGGGCAATAGACGACAACAAAGGAGCCCTGCATTTCAATGAAAGAGAGCTTCTTGCTACGTTTAATTTACATAGATAGCCAGTGTTTGATACGGTTTGAGTACCATTTTTTCTGATACTTCTTCATCTTCATAGTTTGAAATCAGAATCTGTCTATTTTGATAGTCTACTGGTAAGTCGATTTCCACTTCTGTGGCATAAAAGTTATTGAGGACCAGTAACTTTTCATCCTCATACTGACGTTCAAAGGCATAGACTTGCTGACTATCTTCAAAGGCTGGTTTGTAGCTTCCTTCTGAGATGAGCGGCATTTCCTTACGAAGTCGAATCAAGTTTTGGTAGAAGGCGAAAATTGGGCCTTGGATGTCATTTTCTACGTTGATGTGAGGGTAGGATTTTCCCACCTTCAACCATGGAGTGCCTGTTGAAAATCCAGCATTTTCTGAAGCATCCCACTGCATGGGAATGCGTGAATTATCTCGTGACTTGGCCTTAATAATACGGAAGGCTTCTTGTTCACTTTTCCCTTCTTTTAAGAGCATCTGATAAGCATTGATGGACTCGACATCCACATAATCAGCCATGGAATCATAGTCTGGGTCAACCATTCCTATTTCCTCACCCATGTAGATATAAGGTGTCCCACGTGACAGGTGAATGCTGGCAGCCAGCATGGTAGCCCCTTCATTACGGAAGTTTTGGATATCCACAAAACGGTTCAAAGCCCGCGGTTGGTCGTGATTGTTCCAAAAGAGGGCGCTCCAACCGTTTTTGTCACTCATTTCCTTGCCCCAGCCATGACAAAGACTTTTCAACTCTTCGAAATCAAAGGGAGCTAAAGTCCACTTCTGCCCGTCCTTGTAGTCCACCTTGAGATGATGGAAATTAAAGGTCATGGATAATTCTTGACGGTCAGGTGACGAATAGAGGACACAGTTTTCCATGGTGGTTGAGGACATTTCCCCAACTGTCATAAAACTATCATCTGATCCAAAAGTGGCTTGATTCATCATGCGCAAATAGTCATGAACGATGGGCTTGTCTGTGTAAGCTGGCTTGCCTTCATTTTCAGGACAATCCACTAAGACCTCATCCTTGCCGATCAAATTGATCACATCAAATCGGAAACCTTTGACTCCCTTGTCTCGCCAGAAATTAACAACCTTGAAAAGTTCCTTGCGAACATTGGGATTGCGCCAGTTAAGGTCAGCCTGAGTCTCGTCAAAGAGGTGAAGGTAATATTTCCCTGTATCCCCGAAAGGCGCCCAGGCAGAGCCACCAAACTTAGACTGCCAGTCTGTCGGTTGGTCTTGGATGAAGAAAAAGTCTTGGTAGTACTGGTCGCCAGCTAAGGCCTTCTGAAACCATTCGTGTTCTGTCGAGCAATGATTAAGCACCATATCCAGCATAAAGTCAATCTTGTGCTCTTTACCGACACGGACCATCTCCTCAAAATCAGCCATATCACCAAATAGAGGATCCACTGCCATATAATCTGAAATATCATAACCATTATCCCTTTGGGGGCTTGGATAGAATGGATTGAGCCAGACCATATCCACGCCCAGTTTGGCTAGATAGGGGATCTTTTCGATAATCCCACGGAAATCCCCAATACCGTTTCCAGTGGTGTCTTTGTATGATTTTGGATAGATTTGATAGACTACTTTTCTTTTATCAAGTGCCATCTGTTTCTCCTTTTCTGATAAAAGGGAGGAACTGATGTTCCTTCCCTGTTTGTACTATTTCGATTAGATTCGTGTAGCGACCATGAGAGCTTCCCCAGCTTGGATAGTTATTGGATAAGTTCCAGTGATAGTCGCTGTATAAGCATCTTGGTTGGTGATGATAACTGGAGTTTCTGTCACGAGACCTGCAGCCTTAATGACATCCATATCAAAACGAATCAATTTCTGACCAACTGTGACGTGGTCTCCTTGGACTACAAGACTTTCAAAACCTTTGCCATCAAGACCGACTGTATCCATACCGATGTGGATGAGCAATTCTACCCCCTCGTCAGAGACAATACCGATGGCATGCTTGGTAGGGAAAAGAACCGTCACTGTCCCATTGACTGGAGAAGTCAGCTCACCTTGGCTTGGTTCAATGACTAGACCTTGTCCCATGACGCCTGATGCAAAAACAGGATCTGTTGCTTGACTCAATTCTTTCACTTGACCAGTCAGAGGGCTGAAAATTTCTACTGGAGCAAGGGTTACTGGTTCATGACTGACAAACTCTGCCTCTTCTTGGGCAACGAATTCTGCCTGTAAGGCTGTATCGTCCTCAGTTTTTGTAAAGAGACCGACTTTGCGGAAGAAGAAAGTCAAGAGCATTGGTACAACAATAGCAACTAGCATGGTTCCTGCAAACGGCAACATGTATTGAGGTTGAATAGAGAGAATACCTGGCAAACCTCCGATACCGATAGAAGCCGCAGTTACATTAAAAGTAACAGACAACATCCCTGCAAGGGCTGAACCAATCATCCCAGCTACAAATGGATAGATGTATCTGACATTGACCCCAAAAAGAGCTGGTTCTGTAACACCGAGATAGGCTGAAATGGTTGCAGGAAGTGAAATCTGAGCCTCACGCTCATCATGACGATGCATGAAATAATAGGCAAATACGGCAGAACCTTGAGCAATATTAGAAAGAGCAATCATTGGCCAGAGGGCAGTTCCGCCGGCATCCGCAATCAATTGCGTGTCGATGGCATTGGTCATATGATGCAAACCAGTGATGACAAATGGAGCGTAGAGGGCACCAAAAATCGCACCGAAGAGCCATTTAACTGGACCCGTCAAACCTGCCAAGACAACTGCTGAAAGTCCTTGACCAATTGTCCAACCGATTGGTCCCAAAACAGTGTGAGCCAAAATCAAAGCTGGAATCAATGACAAGAAAGGCACAAAAATCATGGAAATGACTTCCGGGATATGCTTGCGCCAGAAAATTTCAAGATAAGACAGACTCAAGCCTGCAAGCAAGGCTGGAATAACTTGAGCCTGATAACCAATACGATTAACCGTAAAGTAGCCAAAATTCCAGACCCAGTTGGCTGCGATTTCTTCTGTTGGAGTACCAGCTACTAGATAGGCGTTGAGCAACTGAGGTGAAACCAAACAGATCCCTAGTACAATTCCCAAGATTTGGCTGGTTCCCATCTTACGAGAGACAGACCAGGTAATCCCTACTGGTAAGAACTGGAAGATTGCTTCACCAGGCAACCAGAGGAAGTGATTAACTCCTGCCCAAAACTGAGAGGATTCTGTGATGGTTTTGCCATCCAACATTGACCAATGAACACCCTCCAAGACATTACGGAAACCGAGGATTAGTCCACCAACAATCAGAGCCGGAATAATCGGTGTAAAGATTTCTGCTAGAGTGGTCATGATACGTTGAAGCACGTTTTGATTGCTCTTAGCTGCAGATTTGGCTGCTTCTTTGGAAACACCCTCAATGCCTGAAACAGCTGTAAAATCATTATAAAAAATCGGTACGTCATTCCCAATAATCACCTGAAATTGACCCGCATTTGTAAAGGTCCCTTTGACGGCTGGAATCGACTCGATGACCTTGACATCGGCCTTCTCTTCGTCTCCGAGAACAAAGCGCATCCGTGTCGCACAGTGGGTGACAGCAGTGACATTCTCCTTGCCTCCGATCGCCTGAAGCAGATCTTTGGCTTCTTGTTCAAATTTTCCCATTTGATTCTCCTTATACTTGTCAAAGCAAGCTTGACTTGATAGCTCTATTGTAAACGATACCAAACTTGTACGCAACTTGTTTGCAATAAAAAGAGGATATTTTTGGATATTTTCTAGCACTTGTATGGTAAAATAGATACAAGTATGTATGAAATAAGACTCAAAACCCATTTAATACTCAATGAAAACCAAAGAACAAACTAGGAAGCTAGCCGCAAGCTGTACTTGAGTACGGTAAGGCGACGCTGACGTGGTTTGAATTTGATTTTCGAAGAGTATAAGGAAGCAAGATGAAGAAATACCAACAACTATTTAAGCAAATCCAAAAAACCATTCAAAACGAGACCTACGCTGTCGGAGATTTCCTCCCCAGCGAGCACGAACTCATGAACCAGTATCATGTGAGCCGTGACACCGTCCGAAAAGCTCTGTTCCTCCTCCAAGAGGAAGGATTAATCAAAAAGATAAGGGGGCAAGGTTCCCAAGTCGTCAAAGAAGAAACCGTCAATTTTCCTGTCTCTAACCTAACCAGCTACCAAGAACTGGTCCAGGAACTTGGACTGCGCTCTAAAACCAACGTGGTCAGTCTGGACAAGATCATTATCGATAAAAAATCCTCACTGATAACCGGCTTTCCAGAGTTTCGGATGGTGTGGAAGGTAGTCCGCCAGCGTGTGGTGGATGATCTAGTATCCGTTCTGGATACGGACTATCTGGATATGGAACTGATCCCAAACCTCACTCGCCAAATCGCTGAGCAGTCTATCTACTCGTATATAGAGGACGACCTCAAACTCCTTATTGATTATGCTCAGAAAGAAATCACCATTGACCACACGAGTGACCGAGACAAGATTCTTATGGATATTGGCAAAGACCCTTATGTCGTTTCCATCAAGTCAAAAGTCTATCTCCAAGACGGTCGCCAATTTCAGTTCACTGAAAGTCGCCATAAATTAGAAAAATTTCACTTTGTTGACTTTGCCAAAAGACATCCGAAATAAACACCTACAGTTGGGAATACTCTCAACTGTTTTTAGTAGTAAATAGAGGAGTTAATAGTTGAAAAAGAGGGTCTGCTTGCTACTTATTCTACTATTTTAAGAAAAAACAACAGCAAATATGTATCTTGCTAAAATGCTCTTGACAAATGCTAAGCGACCATTAGAATGGGAGGTGAGGAGATAAATAGAAACAAATTAAACGAAACTGCTTTATGAAATGTAAGCGGTTTCTAATAAACAAAGGAGGGTTTTATGAAAAAACACTTTTGGGAGAAATCCTGTCGCTATAGCATCCGCAAGCTGACGGTTGGGACTGCTTCTGTTTTACTGGGGGCTGTTTTTCTAGTCAACCATACTGTAGCTGCAGACAGTGTTGAGGTCAAGCAAACTGAACCAACCTCTGTCGAAGCTGTCACTAAGCCTGATAGTGAACCCAAAGCTACTGAAACGACTGAAACTACAAATCCGCCTCTAGCCGAGAGTCCAGTAGTTTCCGAAAGCAAGCCAGCTGAGGAGAATCAGACGACAAATAGTCAAGCTAGTGAAGAAGCCATTGTAGAAGCTAAAGAAAATATGGAACCTGAAAAAGCAGATCAGCCGGTGACAAAGCAAGAAAACTATCAACTCAACTACGATCAGCCAACAGCTCCCTCCTATGACGGATGGGAAAAACAAGCCCTTCCTATCGGAAATGGAGAAATGGGAGCCAAGGTTTTCGGACTCATTGGGGAAGAGAGAATCCAGTACAACGAAAAGACCCTCTGGTCAGGAGGACCACAACCCGATAGCACCGACTATAACGGAGGAAACTACAAGGACCGCTACAAGGTCTTAGCAGAGATACGTAAAGCCCTCGAAGTTGGCGACCGCCAAAAAGCAAAACAGCTCGCTGAACAAAATCTAGTTGGACCAAACAACGCCCAGTATGGACGTTACCTAGCCTTTGGAGATATCTTTATGGTCTTTAATAACCAGAAGAAAGGACTAGATACTGTAACTGATTATCACCGTAATCTGGATATCACAGAAGCCACTACAACAACTTCTTACACCCAAGATGGGACGACCTTCAAACGCGAAACCTTCTCCAGCTATCCTGATGATGTCACTGTGACCCACCTGACCAAAAAAGGAAACAAGACACTTGACTTTACCCTTTGGAACAGCTTGACAGAAGACTTGCTTGCTAATGGCAACTACTCTTGGGAATATTCCAACTATAAGAACGGTCATGTCACTACAGATGCAAACGGAATCCTTCTAAAAGGAACTGTCAAAGATAACGGCCTCAAATTTGCATCCTATCTAGGAATTAAAACGGACGGAAAGGTGACTGTTCAGGACGAAACTTTGACCGTTTCAGGCGCAAGTTATGCAACCCTCTATCTCAGTGCCAAGACTAACTTTGCTCAGAATCCAAAAACCAACTATCGAAAAGACATTGACCTCGAAAAAACAGTTAAAGGGATTGTCGAAGCAGCTAAGGCCAAAGACTACGAGACACTGAAAAAGGCCCATATCAAGGACTATCAAAGTCTCTTTAACCGCGTTAAACTAAACCTAGGTGGAAGCAAGACTGCTCAAACGACGAAAGAGGCCCTTCAAGGCTATAACCCAGAAAAAGGGCAAAAATTGGAAGAGCTCTTCTTCCAATACGGACGTTATCTACTCATCAGTTCGTCTCGTGATCGGACAGATGCCCTTCCTGCCAACCTCCAAGGAGTCTGGAACGCTGTAGACAATCCACCTTGGAACGCTGACTACCACCTCAATGTCAATTTGCAAATGAACTATTGGCCAGCCTACATGAGCAACCTTGCTGAAACTGCCAAGCCAATGATCAATTACATTGATGACATGCGCTATTATGGCCGTATCGCTGCCAAGGAATACGCAGGTATCGAATCCAAAGACGGACAAGAAAATGGTTGGCTGGTCCACACTCAGGCGACACCATTTGGCTGGACTACTCCAGGCTGGAATTACTATTGGGGTTGGTCGCCAGCTGCTAATGCCTGGATGATGCAGAACGTTTATGACTACTACAAATTCACCAAGGATGAGACCTATCTCAAAGAAAAGATCTATCCTATGTTGAAAGAGACTGCCAAGTTCTGGAACTCCTTCTTGCACTATGACCAGGCCAGTGACCGTTGGGTGTCTTCTCCATCCTACTCACCAGAACACGGTACCATCACCATCGGAAATACCTTTGACCAATCGCTAGTCTGGCAGCTATTCCACGACTACATGGAAGTCGCCAACCATCTGAATGTCGACCAAGACTTAGTCACAGAGGTCAAGGCTAAATTTGACAAACTCAAACCACTTCATATCAATAAAGAAGGACGTATCAAGGAATGGTACGAAGAAGACAGTCCGCAATTCACAAATGAAGGGATTGAAAATCACCACCGTCACGTTTCCCATCTAGTTGGTCTCTTCCCAGGTACGCTCTTTAGCAAGGACCAGGCTGAATACCTAGAGGCTGCGCGTGCTACCTTGAACCACCGTGGAGATGGTGGTACAGGTTGGTCTAAGGCCAATAAAATCAACCTCTGGGCTCGTCTGCTGGACGGTAACCGTGCCCATCGCTTGCTCGCTGAACAACTCAAGTATTCAACCCTAGAAAACCTTTGGGATACCCACGCGCCTTTCCAAATCGACGGAAACTTTGGGGCAACCAGTGGGATGGCAGAAATGCTTCTCCAATCTCATACAGGCTATATTGCACCCTTACCAGCTCTTCCTGATGCTTGGAAAGACGGTCAGGTTTCTGGCTTGGTTGCTCGAGGAAACTTTGAAGTCAGCATGAAGTGGAAAGATAAAAACCTGCAAAGCTTGTCCTTCCTTTCAAATGTCGGTGGAGACCTAATTGTAGACTATCCAAATATCGAAGCCAGTCAGATCAAGGTCAATGGCAAGCCAGTCAAGGCAACGATTCTCAAAAACAATCGCATCCAACTGGCAACACAAAAAGGTGACGTCATTACCTTTGAACACTTCCCTGGTCGTGTAACCAGTCTGACAGCCGTTCGACAAAATGGAGTCACTGCTGAACTCACCTTTAACCAAGTAGAAGGCGCTACCCACTATGTCATCCAAAGACAAGTGAAAGACGCGTCTGGCCAAGCCTCTGCAACCAGAGAATTTGTAACCAATCAAACCCACTTTATTGACCGATCACTCAATCCTCAACATGCCTATACTTATACTGTAAAGGCTATGCTGGGCGAGCTTTCCACACAAGTGTCTGAACAGGCCACTGTCGAAACCTATAGCGAGTTGATGGACGACCGAGATAGCCGCATCCAGTACGGAGCTGCCTTTGGAAACTGGGCAGACTCAGAATTATTTGGAGGAACAGAGAAATTTGCTGACCTTTCAAAAGGAGACTACACAGACGAAGACCTCACTGCCACCATTCCTTTCACTGGTGTTGGTATCGAAATCTATGGACTGAAATCGTCTGAACTAGGTCTTGCCACTGCTAAAATTGATGGCAAAGAGGTCGGCGAACTTGATTTCCATACTGCTGGGGCAACTGAAAAAGGTAGTCTCATCGGTCGCTTCGCAGGATTATCTGACGGACCTCACACATTGACTCTTAGTGTTAAACGTGAGCACAAAGGACGTGGTAGTGAGCGCTCGAAAATTTCATTAGACTACTTCAAGATCCTATCAGGAACAGGCAACACGATTGAAAAAATGGATGATCGTGATTCGCGTATCCAGTATGCTTCCCAGTTTAAGGACTGGTCTGACCCTGAACTCTACGGAGGCACGGAAAAATACGCTGATATTAACAACAGCGACCCTAGTGTAGCTTTAGAAGCTCAGGCAACCATTTCCTTTACAGGGACAGGTATTCGAATTTATGGCTTGAAGAGCCTTGCCCTTGGACGAGCACGTGTTACACTAGATGGCAAAGAAATGCCAAGTCTAGATTTCTACACCTCAGGCGCAACTGAAAAGAGAGCCTTTATTGGCGAATTTACAAATCTCACTGACGGTCCGCACACCCTGACATTACGTGTTGACCCAGATTCACCAGAAGGTCGCAAGAAAATTTCTCTAGATTCCTTTGATATCATCAAAGCCCCTGCTATTGGTATAGATAGTCCAAGTATCGCTCCTCTCAAGGAAAATGACAAAGAAATTTCCTTAAGCCTACCAGCTGGAGACTGGGAAGCCATCGCAGTGACCTTCCCAGGTGTCAAAGATCCTCTAGTTTTGCGTAAGGTGGATGAAACGCATCTGGTTACCAGTGGAGATCAGACTATCCTATCAATCCAAGACAATCAAGTTCAAATCCCAATCCCTGACGAAACCGATCGCAAAGCTGGAAATGTCATTGAAGCATATGCTATTCAAGGAACTACCACAAGCAGCCCTATCGTAGCCGTCTTTACTAAAAAGGATGAGAAAAAGGTTGACGAGAGTCAGCCAACTACAAGCAAGGGGGATGAACCAGCTCCTACTATCGAGAAACCTGAGTACACTGAGCCTATCGGGACTGCAGGGCAAGAAGTGCCACCTACTGTTGAAATTCCGGAATACACCGAGCCTATCGGAACGGCAGGGCAAGAGGAACCACCTACAGTGACAATTCCTGAATACACCGAACCTATCGGAACGGCGGGGCAAGAAGAGTCTCCTACTGTAGAAAAGCCTGAATACACCGAACCGATCGGAACAGCAGGTCAAGAGGAAGCACCTACTGTTGAAAAACCTGAATACACCAAACCTATCGGAACTAGCGGAGATCAGGTCGCTCCAAGCCTTAGCCTTCCTGACTATCCAGTTCAAGTCTTGAAAGATAAGGAAACTGGAGTAGAAATCATCGGTGGAGCCAGCGACTTAGAAGGAATTTCTCACGTTTCTAGCCGACGTGTCCTAGCTCAAGAACTCTTTGGCAAGACCTATGACGCTTACGACCTACAACTTAAAAATCCAACAGATCATAGCGTACAGCCAAAAGGCGCTGTCTTAGTTCGCTTGCCTGTTTCAGCTAGCGTAGAAAATGTTTACTACCTCACTCCAACCAAGGAGTTGCAAGTCCTTGATTTCACCGTTCGAGACGGAAAGGTAGAATTCATCACTAATCATTTCAGTACCTATGCTGTCGTCTATCAAGCAACTGGAACAAGCTCTAACACAGAGGAAAAACCAAGTGCTTCAGATGAAGAAACCTTGGCACACGAGGCTGAACAACTTTCAGCTAGTCCGATCCTTGCGAAAGCTGGAAATCATTCTCCTAAAGAAGAACTTCCAGCAACAGGAGAAGCGTCCAACCCACTCCTCTTCATAGCAGGACTCAGCCTAGCCCTTACAGCCACTTTTATGTTAAAAGGAAGAAAGGATGACTCCAACTAACCTTTAAGCACACAAAAACAGGATGAAGATTCCCTTCATCCTGTTTTATTTTGTCATCAAAAGTTAGTTTTACAGTAGGTATAAAAAGGCTAGGGTCAAGAGACTTGCTAGGAGCCCAACTCCCCAAAAGAAGAAGTCAACCTTCCACTCACTCCAAGGATTGCCCTTGCCTGAGAATCCTCCAAGTTCAAAATGGTGGTGGACAGGCGTCATACGGAAAATACGCTTTCCACCACTGAGTTTGAAGTAGGTAACCTGCATCATAACTGAGCTTGTCTCAAAGACATAGATAATCCCAATCAGCAAAAGGGTCCATTCTTGGTGGAGGGCCATAGAGATTGCTGCCAGCATCCCACCTAGAGCCAAGCTTCCAACATCTCCCATGAAGACCTTGGCAGGCTTATGGTTAAAGACGAAGAACCCTAGCAAACCACCAATCATGGCAAGAATCACAAGAAGGATATCCAGTTGATTTTGCATATAAGCAATCACACCGTAGGCCGATAAGCTAATCACCACGGAAATACTTGCTAAGCCGTCGATCCCGTCAGTCAGATTCACCGCATTTGAAAAGCCAACTAGCCAGAAAAGGGCAAAGAAAATATAGAAAATGCCCAGATGTACTTGGTAGCCAAAGACTGAAAGCATGTCGCCACCACGCTCATAAAAGAGGTAGAAAATCACTCCTCCAAGGAGCTGGAGAGCAAGTTTTTGCTTGGGATTTAAGCCTTCGTTGATTTTACGAAAGACCTTGAGGAAATCATCCAAAAAACCTACCAAACCATACAAAACCAAGATAAACAAAATCATGCCTACATTGTTGGTCAATTGTTGGGTAAAAAGAGCGACAAGGAAGCTCACTACTACTGCAACAATCAGGAAGACAAGACCTCCCATGGTTGGAGTCCCAGCTTTAGCTTGGTGTTGCTTGACATCCTCGTGCATCTGCTGACCTGTAATCTGCGCTTTTCGATAAAATCGGATAAAGGCTGGAATGCCAATCAAGGTCAATAGAAAGGCTAGAATTCCAGCACTAATGGAACTAATCATCTTAATCTCCTAATGTTACTTTCATTTTTTTAAGGTCTTTGAGGGCAGTATTGGCACGGACACTTTGTTTCTTGACTGTCTTACCGCTACCTTCCCACTCGACTTCTATATTCAGCCATTTGGCCAATGTTTGCACATTTTCATCTGTCCAGCCATACATATCAGGCATTTCTTCGACCTTATCAGACAAAATCAAAATCTGCTGATTGGCTTCCAAATTATCTCCTTCAGAAACCGAGAGATCCTTAATCTTGGTTCCTGTTCCGATAACAATTGGTTGGACCAGGTTGAGACGCAATTCTTCTGCTAGGTCACCCGGCGTAAAGTCCTTGGTAGCTGGCATAGCATAGCTTGTCGTCTTGCTGACCTGATCCAAGCTCTTAGCAGTTGACTGAAGATTGAGGGATTCTTTCATAGCAGAAGCTCGCTCAAGGATTGGGTTGGCAAACTCTCCCAGCTGAACACCTGAATAATGCTCTGGCTGTTGCACCGTCACATAGAGGATAAAGTCAGGATTCTCTGCAGGATGCATGGATACAACAGAGAAGATATAGTTGGTTTCACCTGTAAGGTAACCCCCATTCTTCTCATCAGCAATCTGAGCAGTCCCTGATTTCAGGGCAACATTCTGTCCCGGAACATTGACATTTGGTTTTCCTGTGCTGTGGTTGTACATGGTACCGTAGACAGGATCTGTTCCGACCATGACCATGTGATCCCGAGTAGAGGAAGCTGCCGCTTTTGACACAGGATTTCCGACGATTTCCTTTTGAGACTTACGAACAGACTGGTCATTTGGATCATAGAGGGCGCTGATAAATTTCGGCTCCAACATAACCCCATCGTTAGCAATAGCTGTAAAAGCACGAAGCATCTGGGTCTGGGTAACAGAAATCCCTTGTCCAAATGAACTCATGGCGATATTGACAATGTTATCAGCAGGCAATTGACCTGTGTACTCATCTGCCAGACCAAAACGGGTCGGCACCCCAAACTTAAAGCGGTTAAGGTAGTCCAGCCAAGTTGCATCTCCCATCTTTTGCTCAAGCAAGGTCATCCCGATATTACTTGAGTGGGCAAATCCTTGAGAGAAGGTCATAGTGCCACCACTGGTCAATCCTTCATTGACGTCCCAGTCTCGAATGGTCGCATCTGCTATTTTCAATTCACTGCTGTTAAAGTATTCGCCACCAGGGAAGGTATTGTTGTCAATAGCTGAAGCCAACATCATCACTTTCATGGTGGACCCTGGCTCATAGTTACTTTGATAGAGGATATCACGCCAGACAAAGTCTTTTGTGATGCCATCCTTGGTATCTGCATTAAAGGTCGGCCGTTGGGTCGTAGCCAGGATTTCCCCTGTTTTAGCGCTGACCAAGGTAGCCGTCATATACTTGCCTTTTACCTTTTCCTGAAAGGCATCCATCTGGGTTTCCATAAAGGATTGTAAGGGACTAGAAAGGGTTGTGTACACATCCTTTCCATCTACCGTTTGTTGGGAAGCCTGATCTGTACCCGGAACAATATTTCCCAGACGATCCTTCTCATAGGTGATGATCCCATCTGTACCCGCCAGAATGTTATTTAAAGAACTCTCCAATCCAGATGTCCCAATCAAACGTTTGGTTCCATCCTCATTTTCATGGAGTTGCGCTAAACCGATAAAGGAAGAAGCAAACTGTCCATTGGGATAACTACGGTTAGGGCTAGTTGTAAAGTCAACTCCGTCAACGCCAGCAGTTTTGAGGTCATTTTTAATAGCCATCATATTGGCATAGGTGATCCCATTTCCCTTGGTACCAAAGGATACCTGTTTTAGATCTGGTTGAGAAAGCTGTTCTTTGACATAAGACTCTTCCATATCCAGATACTTATGGAAAATTTCAGCTACCTTATTAAATTGAGAATCCTCTACATAGAGAATTTTGCCTGTTGCTGACTTGTAGGTCTTGTCAATAACGGCATAGATATTATAAGATGTCGCATCCTCAGCAATAGGTGTCCCATTTCGATCATAGATGGTTCCCCGTTTTGCAGGAATCGTCTTGGTTGTTTGATGGACCTTGTTTGCTTCTTGAACCAAGTCCTTACCAAATTTTTTACCCGTTCCGATAATGACCGCAAAGTTGACCAAAAAGACAGCGAAGAGTATGACAGCCAATAAACTCAGGCTTTTCCCTACTCTTCGACGATTTTCTTCTGGAGATTTACGGTTACGAACGGCATAACGGATGATTTTTTCTTTCCACTGTTTCATTTCTTACTCCGCTGCTCGGATATTTTCGTTATTCAGCTGCAAATCTTTAGAGTTTGCAATCTCTTTCAAACGTTCTGAACGAATCAATTCATTGACCTCTTGCTTGGCATCGTCTAGCTCGGTTTTCTTTTCTTCGATTTGAGCATTGACCTTAGTTAATTCATTCTGAACTTGTAATAGCTTGGTCTGCATAAACACAACGCTAATTGCCAGGATAATCATTGTTGCAGCAATCGAAACATAGAAGGCCTTTTCCACACGTGAAAAACCTTTAAACTTCGTTTGCAATAACTGGCTTGTTTTTTCGATTCTTTCTGCCATGTTTTTCCTCTTACTTGTGAATTTTTCTAGCCACGCGCAACTTGGCTGAATGCGAACGATTGTTGGCTTCTAGCTCTTCGGCACTTGGTAAGATTGGCTTGCGGGATACCAATTCCATCTTGGGCTTAAGGTCATCTGGAATGAAGGGCAAGCCTTTGGGAACTTCCACTGTTGAAGCTTCCTTGAATAATTGCTTGGTCAAGCGGTCTTCCAGCGAATGGAAGGTAATGACCGAGATTCTCCCATCCAGAGCCAGCATGTCCATAGCCTGCTGGATGGATTCATCTGCAGCGCCCAGCTCATCATTGACTTCGATTCGGATAGCTTGGAAAATCTGCTTGGCAGGGTGCCCCTTTTTCTTGAGCTCCTTGGCAGGCTTGGCCGACTTGATAATCTCTGCCAACTCCGTCGTTGTCTCAATGGGTTTCACCTCACGCGCTTGCTCAATCTTGCGGGCAATCTGTTTAGAAAATTTATCCTCACCATACTTAAAAAAGATCCGAACCAGGTCATGATAGTCATAATGATTGACCACCTCATAGGCCGTCAGACTAGCTTCCTGATTCATCCGCATATCCAGTGGCGCATCCTTTTTATAAGAAAAGCCACGCTCACGCTGATCCAGCTGAGGACTGGACACTCCCAAGTCATAACAAATTCCATCAATTTCCTGGACACCAGCCTCCTGCAAACGTGCCTGCAAATGACGGAAGTTGTCCTTGATAAAGGTTACCATCCCCTTTTCGATATAGGGTGCCAACCGTTTTTGCGCATTGTCAATGGCATTCTGGTCCTGGTCAAAGGCATAGAGATGCCCTTTTTCGCTCAATTTACTTAATAAATATTCGCTATGGCCTGCTCCGCCCAAAGTCGCATCAACGTAGATACCGTCAGGTTTTACGTCAAGCATATCAATCGTTTCATGAAGCAAGACCGTTACATGATAAAATTCTTTTGTCATATCTTATCTATTTTACCACAAATCTGACCAGCTTGCACTTGTCAGACAAGGCTAAGTTTCTTCGAAAAAAATTCTCAAAAATATGTCATATATACTTGACACCTCATCACCAAAAGAATATAATATAGTCAAATATATGCGACACATCAGAAAGGAGACCCTATGAATCGTGTGAAAGAATTCCGCAAGGAACTGGGCATTTCTCAGCTCGAGCTCGCCAAAGATATCGGTGTCTCGAGACAGACCATCAACATGATTGAAAATGACAAGTACAATCCAACTCTGGAACTCTGTCTCAATCTTGCCCGCAGCCTCCAAACTGACCTTAACAGTCTTTTTTGGGAAGACGATTTTTAAAAAAGGAGCAAACAAATGAAAAAAGAAACTCTCACTGAAAAACTCATCAAACGCATATACGGCATTTCTGGTCCCCTTGACGAACACAAACGGCGCGAGGCCGATCGTATCGGGAATCAGGTCTTTATTGTCCTCTTTTATCTGATGACATTTGGCAATCTTATCCCGCTCGTTCTTGCCTATAAATACCCACAAATTGTCGCTATCGGCTATCCTCTCGTGGTGTTTGGCATTTCGATGATGGCTGCCCTCTATGTGGTCTCTCAAACCAAGAAAACGGGCATCACAGCTATTGATCCCGAAATGTTAAGTAAGAAAGAAAGTAAACAACTGCATTTTCCTGGTCTAAAAGCCGGTCTGATTTATGGCATGGGTATGTTCTTTGGAATACCGCTTCTGAATGTCCTAACCGATGATAGCAAGGATTATCTTGGTTCTCTTTTAAATACAGGGCATTTTGTATCAACTATCCTAGCTACTTTCTTCTTCGGAGTGACCATACAAATTATCGTCTCTCTTCGCATTCAAAAGGCCAAGAAAGACCAAGAAGACGACTAGGAGGTGCCTTATGAAATCACTAGCTAGACTACTGATCAGTCATGTTTTTATCAGTATCTTTGTTACCTTTTTCCTACTTTCTGGACATATTGAGCATCCTTTCTTGATTATCTTTCTTTTATTCCTTCCTGTATTGAACAAGGGACAGAGATTCCAGAAAATCCAATCAAAAAAAATACGTCTTCTAAACGCATCTCTCTGTTTTATCCTCGTATCCTTTCCACAACTTTTAACAAATCCTATGGATTGGAGATACCTGGTATTTCTAATAATCTGTATCATTTTTAGTTTGGTTTACTTCTATACTCTCTATCAACTCTTTAAAGAAATCAATCAAAAATCGCTCATTTAGGAGATTACTCCCATGAAAAAAGAAGATCTCACCACTCGCTTACTTAAACTATTCTTTCACATACAAGGGCCTTTTGATGAATGCCGTCAAGAGATGATTTACAAGGCTTGTGCCCGTGCCTTGATCCAAATCGTTTACTCCTCCCTCCTACTCTTCTTGTTCTATCTCCTATTTGGACGCTTCATAGAGTTGGTTCGAGATGCTATGCCCTACCTCTATTTTGGACTCATCTTCATCCTCTCGTCCAGGGCGAGATTAGCAGTTCGCGACTTACATTTGGACAAGGATGACCAGTCCGAGATTCATCACAAAAGCTACAGCAAAAGTCAAATCAAAGTTCGTAGTTGGGGTGTATTCATCAGCATTCAGCTTGGTCTCTTCCTCTTACTAATCTTTCACAAACTCTTTGTTCAGCATCTTCCCATAGATGCCTTTGGGGATGACCTCTTCCATTTCGATAAAATGCTCCCTTTACTAGTGTTAGGATTGGGTATTGGTGCCATCTTTGGAACCATGACCTATGCCTTTTTATCGGAACACGTTAAAAAATAGACCAAGATTCGCTAATTTCTCATTTTATAGGCAAAGAATCCCACCTAGCTTTTTCTAGGTGGGATTTCCACTTCAATTCATAGGATATTTTCCAAAATATCTACTGACCTTCGTCACCAATTCTCCCACTGGGTTTCAACCTTGACATCGCCATAATTGCTTGGCGAGTACTTGCTGTCATAAATGGTACACCAATCTTTCAAGACTTTCTGGTTGACGATTTCGTCGAAGTCTTTCTCTAATTCTTCTTTGGTTATGTTGTATTTTTTTAAATAGTCTCTTACTTTTTCTTCATCATTAAGATATTGACCTGGTTGCCTTGGCTCTTCAAAAATCGCAAGCCCTTTTTTGAGCACTTTCTTTTGCATATTATAGTGTGCTGAATACCATAGGGTAATATCCGAATTAATCCTTTTTTCAAAACGTATCGTCATCCCTTTAATACCTTCTCCAAAATTAAAGCTAATACTTATGTCTTTATAACCTTCAGGATGAGTTTGATACTTCCCTGAAGGGGTGTATGCAAAATATTCTCCATCGTTAGGCCAATCGGGTCTGATTTTAAACCCATCTATGTTTCTTAAAATATTATTTGACCGATAGGTTTTCTCCGTTTCTTGGTAAATTTCATCAAAAATATTTTTAGGTTGTTTAGGAAAAAAGTAAAAACAAACTGATACAAGTAATACAATTATTGTTAAAACACCTAGTATTTTCTTCATAGACTTCCTCCTAGTCCGCCACGGCTTCCAAGCGGTTTAAAAACTTGAACACTCCTGGATATTTTCTTTCAATATATGCTTTAAGAGCATCCTCTCCATCTAACTTAATATCCGTTGGTCGCAAACTATCATAAATAGTATCTCTGACTGTATCCCAATCCTTATTTTTTAGGAATTCTCTTTCTCTCTGAGAGGAGTCTTTTTGAAGGTCAGCATAGTAAGAAGAGATTGCTTGGTCATAGGATTGCCCATTTTGCATACGGTCGATAAGGTTGACCGAGTCCAAATCCGCCTTGTAGTCATCCTCTCCGATACTTGGCTTCATATCGTTTGCATTAAAGGTCGTATCTCCCTCCCAGCCAGAAAGGTCCTTGACACGCTCTCTACCGCCATAGAGATCGGATAACTGAGCTTGGTTAGGATTAAGATGAGTCGCCATAGTAATGGACTGGTGGGTAAAGTCTGCATGGCCCGCTCCATTGTTAGAGTATGACTTTAGTTTGCTGTCCCAAAATTGGTCAAAGTTACCCTTATCACCATAAATCCCTTCATAAGTACTTTTATAGGAATCATAATGGTTAGTTCCATTTTTTTGATCATCATCCTTAATTTTTTCTATGTTATCAGATTCCCCACCCGCCATCTCGTGTTGCAGTCTAAGATTATAATACAGTTCTTTGGCCTTTTCTTCTTTCAACCCCAGTTCTTGAAAGATTTCAAGAACTGGTTTCAAAGTTCTCAATTTTTGACCTGTATTCGGATCACTCACAAATTCGTAATAAAAATATTGCCACAATCCACCTGCCGTTTCGTTCCACTTAAAGTCATTATAGTAGGCGGCACCGACGACTCGCAAAAAGATATAGTCACGGAACTCTTGACTGGAGGTTGGGAACTTCTTGTCTATCCCTTGCTTGATGGTCAAAAGCTGTTGGGCTGTCTCTGCGTCAAAGCCGTATTCTGCCATCATGGTTTGGACAAAGGCCTTCTCTTGACGGCTGAGCTTCAAGTCCTTTGTATCAGCATAGGCAGTCAGGTAGTTGGCCCAAGTCAGGTCAGATGGGACTTTAAAGACGCCTTTCTTTGCATCCCAGCTCGATTCGATCTGGCCCAGTCCGCGACTCAACTGCACGTCAATACTGTCTAGATCATCGAAAAGTCCTCCTGAATAGCTATCATAGGCACGCAGGTCTTTCAAAATCGTTTCATAGACACGTTTATTCGCGTGGTGTCCTCTCATGAGCTCCACATTACTACGTCTCAATCTTCCTTTTTCTTCACTATCCATGGTCAAGGAAGAAAGGGATTGGTTGACTTCATCTAGATAGGCGATCATTTGCTCTTCCTGGCGGATCTTATCAAGCAGATCATCCTCACGCCAACTCTTGCTGTCGACCATCGTTTGGTAGTCTTCTGGTAGTTTCTTGATGGCTTGAGAGAAGGTTTCGGCATAGAGCTGTCCCCCTTTGCTCAAGGGTAGCAAGACACTTGCAAAAAAACTTCTAGCCGAATCATAAGCGTCGCCCTTTAGACTCTCTGTATCCTCTGAAAACTTTTGGATAGCCGATTGCAAGTCTTGATAAGCCTCCACCTGAGATTGGCACATGGTCGCTACACCTGAACTTTGTAGTTGTGATTGTTCCAAATACATATCAATGCCCATGTCGTTTCTCCTCCTCTCTTTCTAGTTCCTTGCGTCTTTCATAGTAAACCGCATCCAAGTCTCCCTCTAACCGGAATTTTTCTTTTTTCAAATCATCCATGTGATAGCTGAGGTCCTCAAAGATTTGGTTTTTAAGTTGGTTTCTTTGCAGGAGCGTTTCTTCCAACTGCCCTGCATATCGGCTCTGATAGGCCGCCTCCCACAAATCACTTTGATAACGGTGGCTAGCTCTATCATATCCTTCAAAGGTTTCTATCAGTGCTTTGGTGCGGTAGTTCTCTTTTCCATTGTCTTCTAGCTGGTACAAGAGGCCTCGCTCTCTTTTCTTCAACTCATCTAACTTGCTCATGTATGACTCCCAAAACCATTGGCCGCAGCCTTATCTAGCGCTTCAAAATCACTCGCTACAGAGTGAAGTCGTTCGGAAGTTAGGGTGACAGCGGCTGTTATCTGACTAGCTAGATTTTGATCCTTTGTCAGACATTGATGAGCCTTGTTATTCCCTTGAAGGGTCGTTAGGTCATCTTGACTAGCCGCAGCGATTGCTGTTAACGATTGACAAGCATTTTTAAGCTGAGTCGCATATGTTTGCGCAAGATTTATATCACTTTTTACTGTTGACATGGCTGTTTTATCCTTTTTTTCATTCCCTAGTGATAGGTTCACTCCATTTAGCTATATAGGCTTATTATACCATGTTTCATAAAAGGAGCATCATTTTGTCCAGATTTCTGTACAATTGTGTATTTTTTCAACAACTTCTCTCATCCAACTCGACGAAAATAGTAAAAACTGTTACAATGTAGAAAAAGAAAAGAGGCTCTCATGACCAGTATATATGATTTTTACGTTTTGAACCAAAACAACCAAGCAACTCCCCTGGAGAGCTATCGTGGCAAGGTTCTCTTGATTGTCAACACTGCTACTGGATGTGGTTTAACGCCCCAGTACCAGGGACTTCAAGAACTCTATGAACGCTATCGAGATCAGGGATTCGAAATATTGGATTTCCCTTGCAATCAGTTTATGGGACAAGCACCCGGCAGCGCAGAGGAAATCAATAGCTTCTGCAGCCTACACTATCAGACCACTTTCCCTCGCTTTGCAAAGATCAAGGTCAACGGCAAGGAGGCAGATCCTCTTTATGTTTGGCTAAAAGACCAGAAATCTGGCCCGCTAGGAAAACGAATCGAATGGAATTTTGCTAAGTTTCTCATTGGTCGAGATGGGCAAGTCCTTGAGAGCTTCTCTTCCAAAACAGACCCCAAAACCATCCAAGAATTTATCAAAAAATTACTCTGATTTCTTTTTAAAGCGCATCCTTTCATTTAGTTTGATCCCTGAAAGGATACGTTTTTTCTTTAAAAAGTAACTTATTTTCTTTAATTTATATTTATTTTTTTGCATTTAGCTATTGCATTTCTTTGAATAATTTAGTATATTTGTTATATTAAAAGTTTTCAGTCATTTTAAGGGAGAAATGACCTTTTAAATTTTTTTATCTTAAAATGAAAGCGCTTTATAAAACGGGAGGTAAGGTGGCTTACAAATTATCAGATAGTTGTTTTCCTTAAATCAAGTTGTAACCAAGTCAGACTTGGGCTTGGGCAGTAGCTGACTGCCTTTCTAAAAACTAGGAGTATATTATGATTCGATACCTTTTTGAAAAAGGGCAAACATTTAGCATTCGGAAGTTGACTGTAGGTGTGGCGTCTGTTATCGTGGGACTGGCATTTTTTGCTTCTGGAACCGTGCGTGCAGACGAAACGTCTCCTGCCACGACATCCAATTTAGATCAGCAAATGAAACAAGTCGCAGATATAGAAGAGACCAAGGCTGAACCAGTCAAAAAAGAAGGCCGTGTAGAAGCTGAAAAACAAGAAACACCTATTGCCGATACCAACAGTGCTGACTTGCTCCCTGAAGACATTCAGGACCGCGCCTATCCCGACACACCTGTCAAAGAACTCGATACGACTACTATCGTTGACCAGAAAGCTAGTCCAAAAGTAGAAACTAAGAGCATTCTAAAGGACAAGGAAGAAGCTCCAAAAGAAGCTGAGAACGGAAACCGTGCCATCATTAACGGTGGACAAGACCTCAAACACATCAACTACGAGGGACAACCTGCAACTGCTGCTACTATGGTTTACAGCACCTACAATGCAGGAGAGCAACGCTACCTCGTTTCAGGCTCAGGTATCTTTGTAGCACCTAACCTGATCCTTACCGTTGCTCATAACTTCCTAGAAGCCAATAAAGAAACTGGCGAAGGTCACATTCGTGGTGGAAAATCTGCCCAGTTCTACTATAACGTTGGTTCAAACAGCGAAAAGAAAAACTCACTGCCATCTTCTGGAACTACGGTTTTATTCAGAGAAAAGGACATCCATTTCTGGAATAAGAAGGAGTTTGGAAAAGGCTATAAGAACGACCTTGCTCTTGTAGAAGCTCCTATTCCTCTTCCGATTGCTAGTCCAAACAAAGCAGCAACCTTTGCGCCTTTAGCGGAGCACAAGACGCATCAGCCGGGAGAAGCCATCAGTACGATTGGCTACCCAACTGACTCGAGCTCCAAAGAACTGAAACAACCTATCCTAGCTGGCCAACTTTACAAGGCAGATGGAACTATCCGATCTGTTGAGTCCTATGATGATAAGGGAACGACCGGTATCACCTACCAAACCACTTCTGTATCTGGTTTGTCTGGTGGTGGGATTGTAGATAGCCAAGGAAAAGTTCTGGGTGTCCATCAACACGGAACCGTTGACAATGGTGTGGCTGAAAAGGATCGCTTTGGTGGCGGACTCGTCCTTTCACCTGAACAACTGAAATGGGTTAAGGACATGATTGCCAAATATGGTGTGAAAGGCTGGTACCAAGGAGATAATGGAAATCGTTACTACTTTACCGATGAAGGACGTATGCTTCGGAATGAGAAAGCTGTTATTGGAAGCAACGAATATTCCTTCAACCAAGATGGGATTGCTACCTTGACCAAGGGAGTTGAATACGGACGTGTGGTTATCCAACACGAAGACGAAGAAGGAAATCTTGTCAAAGATAACGACACCTTTATCGAACAGACAGCTGTTGATTCACCATTTGACTATAATTTCAAAAAAGAAATCGAGAAGACGGACTTCTATCAGAAGAATAAAGACAAATACGAAATTGTATCCATTGATGGCGTAGCAGTCAATAAACAGCTAAAAGATACTTGGACTGAAGATCACAATGTTGTCAGCAAAGCGCCTGCCGGTACACGTGTCATCAAGGTGGTCTATAAAGTCAACAAAGGCTCCTTCAAAGTTTACTACCGTCAAAAAGGAACCACTACTGAACTAGCGGAAGCGACAGTTGATAACAATGACGGCCAAGAGTATGACGTTTCCTTTGTCAACACCTTCCATGCAAAAGACATTGCTGGCTACCGTCCAGTCAAGGCTAGCCTGGAAGCAAGGATCCAGCAAAAAGGGGTGAATGAGGTCGTCTTTGAATACGAGCCAGTCGCTGATACAGCTAATCCAACGACACCGACTCCACCAGTGGCTCATCCAGAAGATAAAGAAACCGAAATTGGCAATCATGGACCTCTTCCAAGCAAGGCTCAACTCGATTACCACAAGGAAGAACTGGCAGCCTTCATCCACTACGGAATGAACACCTATACCAATTCTGAATGGGGAAATGGGAAAGAAGACCCCCGATACTTCAATCCAACCAACTTGGATACTGACCAGTGGATTCGCACTCTGAAGGAAACTGGCTTCAAACGAACTATTATGGTTGTTAAACATCACGACGGATTCGTTGCTTACCCATCTAAGTACACCAACCATACCGTAGCTGCTAGCCCATGGAAAGATGGAAAGGGTGACCTTCTCGAAGAAGTTTCCAAGTCTGCTAGCAAGTATGATATGAACATGGGTGTTTACCTATCCCCATGGGATGCTAATCATCCAAAATACCATGTTGCAACCGAAAAAGAATACAACCAATACTATCTCAACCAACTGAAAGAAATCCTTGGTAATCCGAAATACGGTAACAAAGGGAAATTTATCGAGGTTTGGATGGACGGTGCGCGTGGTAGCGGTGCCCAAAAAGTAACCTATACCTTTGATGAATGGTTCAAATACATCAAAGAAGCCGAAGGAGATATCGCTATCTTCTCTGCTCAACCAACAAGCGTTCGCTGGATCGGAAATGAACGAGGTATCGCAGGTGACCCTGTCTGGCATAAAGTCAAAAGGGCCAACATCACAGACGATGTGAAAAACGAATACCTCAACCATGGTGACCCTGATGGTGATATGTACTCTGTAGGGGAAGCTGACGTTTCGATCCGTTCGGGCTGGTTCTACCATGACAATCAACAACCGAAATCACTCAAAGAGTTGATGGACATCTACTTCAAGTCTGTTGGTCGTGGAACCCCACTCCTTCTCAATATTCCACCAAATAAAGAAGGAAAATTTGCAGATGCGGATGTGGCTCGCTTGAAGGAATTCAAAGCAACCCTAGACCAAATGTATGCCACTGACTTTGCCAAAGGTGCGACTGTAACAGCAAGTTCTACTCGTCAAAACCACCTTTACAAGGAAAGCCACCTCACAGACGGTAAAGATGACACCAGCTGGGCGCTCTCAAATGATGCCACAACCGGTAGCTTTACAGTTGATTTGGGCCAAAAGAGACGCTTTGACGTCGTTGAACTCAAGGAAGACATCGCCAAAGGTCAACGTATCTCTGGTTTCAAGATTGAAGTTGAAATCAATGGACGTTGGGTGACATACGGCGAAGGTTCGACCGTTGGTTACCGTCGCTTGGTTCAAGGCAAGCCTGTAGAGGCACAAAAAATTCGTGTAACCATCACTGGTGCTCAAGCAACTCCAATCTTGACCAACTTCTCAGTCTACAAGACGCCAAGCAGCATTGAAAAGACAGATGGCTACCCTCTTGGACTTGAATACCACTCAAACACAACGGCAGATACAGCTGGAACAACTTGGTACAATGAATCTGAAGGTGTTCGTGGCACTTCTATGTGGACCAATCAAAAAGATGCCAAAGTAAGCTATACCTTCACAGGAACCAAAGCCTATGTCGTCTCTACAGTCGATCCAGGTCACGGAGAAATGTCCGTCTACGTTGATGGTCAAAAGGTTGCAGATGTGCAAACTAAGAATGCTAGCCGTAAACGTAGCCAAAAAGTCTTTGAGACAGGCGATTTAGCACCAGGCCAACACACTATTACCCTCGTGAACAAAACAGGTGAACCAATTGCTACAGAAGGAATCTACACCCTAAACAATGATAGCAAAGGAATGTTTGAACTCGAGTCTACCAACTACGAAGTCGAAAAAGGAAAACCAGTCACTGTTAAGATTAAACGTGTTGGTGGAAGCAAGGGGGCTGCTACTGTTCGCTTCATCACAGAACCTGGAACTGGGGTTCACGGTAAAGTTTACCAAGATACAACTCAAGATGTGACCTTTAAAGATGGAGAAACAGAAAAGACTGTTACCATCCCAACGATTGACTTTACAGAACAGGCTGACTCTGTCTTTGACTTCAAAGCCAAGCTCACTTCTGTCACTGATGGTGCCCTGCTCGGTTTCGCTACAGATGCAACCATCCAAGTGATGAAAGCTGAATTGCTGATCAAGGATCAAACAAGTTATGATGACCAAGCTAGTCAGTTGGATTACAGTCCTGGCTGGCACCATGAAACCAATTCGGCAGACAAGTACCAAAAAACAGAGTCTTGGGCTTCCTTTGGTCGCTTAACTGATGAGCAAAAGAAAAAGACAACTGTCACAGCCTACTTCTACGGTACCGGACTTGATATCAAGGGCTATGTCGATCCAAATCATGGTATCTACAAAGTCTTCCTAGATGGCAAAGAAGTTCCTTACCAAGATGGCATGGGAAATGCTTCAACTATTGATGGTAAGAAATACTTTAGCGGTCGTGCAGTCCAACGCCAAGGCAATCAAACTCTGGTTAGCCTAAAAGGTCTGGACGAAAACTTGCATGCAGTCACCCTTCAACTTGATCCTGATCGAAACGATTTGTCTCAAAATATTGGTATTCAAGTGGACCAATTTATCACTCGTGGCGAAGGTAGCGAACTCTACAGCAAGGCGGATATCATCCAGTCTATCTCTAAATGGAAAGACGATCTGTCCAACTTTGACCCAGCAGGCTTGAAAAATACGGCCACTGCACGCCAAGCTTTCCAAGCAAATCTAGAAAAATTGAGAAACCAACTCAGTGCTGATGCAGTGGATGTTCAGGATGTCATGTTGACAGTCAGTGCCCTACAAGATATCCTATCCAAGGATGAGAACTATCAAAGAGGCCAAGAGGAACCTAGTCCAGAGCAACCGGAACAGCCAGAAGAACCTGAGAAACCTGACCAGCCTGAACAACCAGCTGAACCAAAACAACCGGAAATTGAGTACGATAAGGCTATGGACAGCTTGGCAAAAGCTATCGAGAAAAAAGTCGCTGAGCTTGGATCCAACAAGGAAGCTAAGAAGCAATTGTTAGCAATTGCTGACCAAGCCATTGCTGCCATCCAAGAAGCTAAAACTCAGGAAGCAGTCAATCAAGCGCTAAAAACTGCTCTCGAACAAATCAGCAAGCTCGAAGCAACTCAGCCTGAAAAGCCTGCTCAACCTGAGAAACCAGCTCAGCCTGAGAAACCTAGTCAGCCTGAGCAACCAGCTGAACCAAAACAACCGGAAATTGAGTACGATAAGGCTATGGACAGCTTGGCAAAAGCTATCGAGAAAAAAGTCGCTGAGCTTGGATCCAACAAGGAAGCTAAGAAGCAATTGCTAACAATTGCTGACCAAGCCATTGCTGCAATCCAAGAAGCTAAAACTCAGGAAGCAGTCAATAAAGCGCTAGAAACTGCTCTCGAACAAATCAACAAACTCGAAGCGGCTCAGCCTGAGAAACCGGCTGAACCTGAAAAACCAGTTCAGCCTGAAAATCCGACTCAACCTGAGAATCCAGTTCAACCTGAAAAACCGGCTCAGCCTGAGAAACCAGCTCAGCCTGAAAAACCAACTCAACCGGAAACTCCGGCTCAGCCTGAAAAGCCAGCTCAACCGGAACAACCAACTCAACCGGAAACTCCAGCGCAACCGGAAAAACCGGCTCAGCCTGAAAAGCCGACTCAACCGGAAACTCCAGCGCAACCTGAAAAACCGGCTCAACCGGAAACTCCAGCGCAACCTGAAAAACCTGCTCAGCCTGAGAAACCAGTTCAACCGGAAAAACCTGCTCAGCCTGAAAATCCAGCGCAACCTGAGAAACCAATTACTTCTTCAAGTCCTGAGGAAGGGGTTAAAGACCTTGTCTTTACACTTCCAAGCTTAGAAATCGTCAATAAGGTCGTACCGTTCAAGACGATTCGTCGCGAAAACCCACAATTAGACAAAGGAAAAGAGCAAGTTCTATCAGAAGGGAAAGACGGTCTCTTAGTCGAGTATGTTGAAGTGGACGGTGACAATCGCAAGGTTCTCCAAACAGAAGCAACTCCAGCTCAAGATCGAGTGATTGAGGTAGGTAGCAAACAAAGCTCAGTTGGAACAGAAGCGCCACCAGTTGTGACTCTTCCTGAGTATGTTCTACCAAGAGAGACTGAAAAACCTGCTCCAGCCGTAACAGATAATTCATCATCAAAAGATGAAAAAGCTCCTGTTACAGCTACAGTCAAAGAAGACAAGGAAAGACTACTCCCTGCAACTGGGGAACAAGAAGCAAGTGCCTTCCTCTTCTTGGCAGCCATTACTTCTATCTTGTCTCTCCTCATCTTCCAAAAGAATTTCAAAGACTAGTAATCCTCTTTGATTGATTCTTTCTAATTATTCAGTTCCCCCGTTGAGAAGACCATCTGGTCTTCTCTTTTTCTATCTGTAAAATTAAAAAACATCCACAAATATACATGGATGTTTTGGTATGACTCTATAAAGTAAGATGATCATTGAAGATAGCTGTTCTCAAATCCAACCACGTTTTCAAATAAACGCTCATCTAAAAAAGCGAGTGCCCTTGTCTTATCTCATCAGAACATCCATCATAAGTTTCTGCAAGAACTCCACAGATAAAGGATAACGTTTCGAATTCCAATACCATGAGATCTTCTGACGCTCACAAGCCATCTTTCCTAAATCAGACTTCCCTCTCCCACATCTAGATCTACTGACTACTATTTTCGAGTCCAGCGTATGCATAGGTTCGATTTCTGGGACACTCTTTTTCCATCACCACCCTAAAGTAAAAGCGATGCTCCCGCCCATCCTTAGCATTTTCCTTGTTCAAGACAAAGTAGTTTTTCTGATTCATCGCCATGGTGCGTAGGATGTCATCGATCAAAAAAGTCAGTGGTACATTCATAGCAGAGTATTTTTGAAAATCCTCTTCAAAACGAATATAGGCTTCTGAAAAATAATCCATCTGCAGTTTGTTTTCATACAACTCTTTCCTAGTCATACACTCCCTCCTCCCACAGTCGAATTTCGAGGACATCTGCTACCTCCACCAGCCTATAGCCCTCATTGGTCCTAATAGATAGAGTTTGAGGTGATAATTCGCTTACCTTGCCGACGATAGTCGTTTTTTGTTTCTTTTCCTTGACCACAAAGCATCCCTTCAGTTGCCCGACATAAAGCTGTGAAAGCAAGATCAACTTCTCAACGGGATTCAAATTCGTCGAAAAAGCAACCCGATTTTTTTCTTCACCAAGTGAACTAGTATGCTCTGAGAGGAAAAAGCCCATCCACTTCTGCATCCCTGGATCTTGATAGTCACGCGCAGATTGAAAGGGTAAATAAGAACGATCAATCATTTTAAACCATCTAATCCTCCAGCAGAATGCCCCCCAATCAGCTTGCTTCTAGCAAGACTCCTAGAGGCTTCTTCCAGTGCATTGGCCTTTAAGAGGGAGGTAAAACCAAATTGTTCCCGAATGGAGTCAATGGCTGTCTGGAGCCTTTCTTCTTTTTCTAACTTGTCAACATCATCAAAGAGGGAGATCAAGCCAAAGGACTCATCCACAAATCTTGAATAGTTGACTCCGACACTTCTGACCGCTCCAGAAGTGTATTTATTATGAAATAGCTTCAAAACATAATCCGTTAAGATAGCTGTATTATTGGTCGGTTCGACCTTCATTTGTGTGTGAATAGACGGCCTGACCTCCTGTTTAGAGAAACCGACATAGATAGAGACAAGGGTTGTTTTCTTGCCAGCTCTTCTCAGCCTAATAGCCACCTGCTCCGCCATTTCTCGGAGAATAATTTCAATATCCCGTAGCTTCACGTAGTCTCTCGGCAAGATTTGAGAATTTCCTAACCCTTGGGACTTGGCTTTATAGGGCCTGTGAACATTGCTCTCATCAATCCCGTTAGCATGAAACCACAAACGCAGGCCAGCCTGACCAAGTGTTTTCTGTAGCTGGTCTGGATTACTGGTGGCCAATTCTCTGATGGAAAAAATCCCCAGAGCATGCAAGCGTTTCTCCATCCGCCTACCAATCCCCCAAAAGTCCGTCATCTTGGGAATAGCCCAGACCTTCTCTTCCACATCCTTGTAAGACCAGTTGGCCCTCATGGTCGGAGTGTGCTTGGCCTCATTATCCAGAGCCAACTTGGCCAGTAAGGGATTGGCATTGGACATACCCACCGTAGAGTAGATCCCTGTCTGCCTCCAAATATCCCTCTGGATACGAGCAGAAAGCAGATCCAGCTTGTCTTTGCGAGAGAGACTCTTGTCTGGGATAAAATAGTTGAGCGAACTAGTCAGATCGATAAAGCCCTCATCGATAGAGTAGGGATAAATATCATCTGGACTACCATAGTTTTGAAAGATTCGCTGGATTTCCATATTGACCGCTATGTACTCATCCATCCTAGGTGGCACAATCAAAGTCACTTGAGCCCAATCTTCGATGTAGCGAACATAGTCTGAGTCAGTAGGCAAGCCTTGCTTTCGAGCATTGTAATAGGAAAATTTGCGCGTTTTGATATCAAAAGGCAGATCATAGGCCCGGCCAACATTGGACTTACCAAAAATCTTCTTGAACATGGGAGAGGAAGCTAGGATAAGACCAGTAGAATTATCCGCGCGACTCATGACACAAAGCGAGGTCTTCAGCGGATGCAAGCCTCTTTTCACACACTCAACACTGGCATAAAAAGATTTCATATCGACAAAGGCAATGTCACTTTTGGGTTCTCTGGAATAATCAAAGTAGCCCATAGGCTAACCCTCCATCGGCACAAAATTCCCAACGATAATCCCCACAATCCGAGGATCTTCCTCATAGGAGATGAAAATGTCCTTGTATTTAGGATTTATAGAAACCAGACGCAAACCATCTTCCTCCCGATAGACCCGTTTGATATAGGTTTGGTTGTTACAAACCACTGCATAAACCGCCCCGTCATAGTCAAATCCCGTCTCTCGAATCAGAGCTACCGAACCATTTTGATATTTAGGTTCCATAGAGTCCCCAGATACCCAGGATGCAAAATCATGGGCCAACTCCTCGTTAAAGTAAACCGTATCAAAATTCTGGTCACCGTAGACCGAAGCCCCAATCCCCGCTGACATGCGTTCATAGACACGGTACTCGTAGAGGCGCTCTGGCATGGTCGTCACCTTCTGAGTTTGTTCCTCTTGAGCTAGGTTGCGAGCATAGAGCACAACCTTGTCCTTCCCTTGCTTGGAGAGGCTATTGTAGAGACGGATAATCTCTATCTGGGTGAAATAGCCTTTTGCAACTTTTAAAATCTTCTCTAGCTGGGCAACCTTCTCCTTGGATGGTTCCTTAATTCCACGTTCCCAAGCCGAGTAAGCCTGAAAACTAATCCCTAATTCCTCTGCAATTTCCTTCTGTGTCAATTTCAAATCTTTTCTCCGAGCCTTGAGTTTTTCTGGTTGGTACATGATTCACCCCCTAGTGTGATGTTTTATTGAGAATATCTCTCTTAGAAAAACAAATCGACGGTTGAGCTTACACCTCTAAAACTCAACCAATTCGGTTTAGTTTTATTATATAAAAAAAGTGGACGATTGTCCACTGGGAAAATCAAATTTTAACAGACACACCTGGAGATTCTAAACAAAAAACTGGACTAGACCTAGCAACTCCTACTCTAATTTTTGCAACAGCTTTACAACTTGACGATTTTCAATCCTCACATAGTATACACCACTATCACTGACAAGTTTATCCTCTTTATATTTAGCAATCTTTACAGCATAAAGACCGCGTGGTAGGGGTTGGTTGGCAAAAAATTCCTTCATGAGCGCTTCAAGCTCTTTAAGATAATCATCATACAAGAGATCTCTTTTTTCTTTTGGAACGAAATATTGAAATTCAAATGTTGGTATAAAAATCTCTTTTTGAAAAAGATATTGAGCATCCATGGGATACATCCCTTGCAGAGCTTGGCCCTTGCTTTGATTTTCCTCTAATATTTCATTATAAAGATAGATATTATCAGATTGGTTATTAAATTCAAAACCAATACCTTGATACTTCAAATCAGGAAGTTTAGGATCTTTGATTGAACTGTCCAGTGTTTTTAAAAATTCACTGGTGCCTGGACTAACCTCAATCCCTAAATAGGCTAATTCTGGGAAAACATCATAAATTTTTTTACCATTTTTGTAATCAACCTCTGCATCTGTCTTTCCATATGTTTCACTTTTCGAAAAGCGAGTATAGTATTTAAATCGAGTTTTAACCTGATAGGTTTTTCCAGCTATATTTTCACTATAGCTACCATGGATTATAAATCCTCCCACACTTGTATAGTTTTTCTCGTATTTTTCTAACTTAAACTGTCCTGTAAGACCGTAATTTTGATAAGAACGATGCACAGCTTGCTCAATCTCAGTTCGACTTGCATGGGCAAATAGCCCCCACATATCCATTAGAGAAAAAATCGGACTGAACACTGTGAAGATTACCATTGGAATCACTATGGATAAGCAACCTATTAATAGCCAATTTCTTTTCTTGGCGTTTCCTTCAGATTTTTTAGCAGTTTTCAGTTTTCGTTTTAAGATTAGAATGAGTAAAACCAAAATCCCTAATACTAATAAAACCAATCTACAATCTCCTTTTATCGTGGATAGCTGTTAACAGGTGTATAGGAGACTGACATAAATACTCGTCTCACCTGCTAACTTATCCTGAATTCCATGAACTCGTCTGAAACGAGGAGCAACCCTTGTCTCATTATACCACATGAGAGATACCGTGAGAAGATGAGAAAAATAAAAAACACCCCATGGTGTGAACCATGAAGTGTTGTAAATGCTGCATTGTAACAGGAACTTTCCTACAACTAAAAGTGAATAAACAAGTTCCTTACAAGCTATTTCAATGGTGATACATAATCATCTGGAAGTTTACCTCTCCAGTCAATCCATTTCTGTTCAGCAAGCGGAATTAATCTTTCAAGCTCTTCCT
Organism: Streptococcus oralis; assembly: GCF_023109155.1. Lineage (GTDB taxonomy): Bacteria > Bacillota > Bacilli > Lactobacillales > Streptococcaceae > Streptococcus > Streptococcus oralis_BZ. Next base: position 55,703 of record NZ_JALDUA010000004.1, read on the forward strand.
GAGTAAATAATTCCCAACTCTTAGGATTAGCTATTAAAGGAGTTAAGCCTTTTAATATAAATCGTTTCTCACTAGCTTTCTTCCCTTCTTCCGTTAGAGGCCAGCAATCATTCTCCGCTTTAAAATCAATTTCACGTGCCGTCCTCCTACCTAATAAATATTCGTTAAAATCAGAAGGATTAATCTCAAAGATACGACGAATGGAAGCTACTCCAAACTCTCCAAAAGTATAGTATTTCCCTTCATGTGTTCGAAAATCATATCCTTTTGGTGATTCAACCTTTTCAAAGGTATCAAACTCTTCCCATGTTATTTTAGTTAAACTCATTTTAATTGCCTCCTAATTTTCTAATTATAAATTCTCCCCACGGCACTTCGTCCATGACTACTTCTGGCATATTTCCTGGGAAAGTTTGTCCTCCTGGTTTCCAAAATCCTTCAAAAGCAGCTTCTTCATTTCCGCTTGGAATTCTTGTGTTTTGAACTGAAACAACAACGGATTTATACGAATCATTAATGCTCTTTTTCAAACCATAAAGCGTATAGCGGACTGATTTTCTCAAATAATTCCTTTTCGTATTGATATCTATTTTCTTGTACTTTCTCAACTAATTGACTAACTTTCTCAAATTCATTATTTTTAATCAATTTGTCAATTAAATCTACATCCTTTTCATCAATCTTTTGCGAGGAAATATTCTTAATGATTATCTTTAAAATTTGATAAGTCACCTCATCATCATCTAATTCAGAAATCTCGGATGTTATTTTTCCTCTCTCGGTAAAAACTAGATTATATCTTCCATTTCTAACCTCTATTATAGAAATTCCCTCTGGAAAGTAGGGAGGTTGTTCAGAAAAATGAATTCCAAATTCACCTAATTTTATGTTTCCAATTTTTGAAACTTCGGATTCAATTTTGTTTTTTAATTTTATTAGCATTTAATTATTCCTATTTCAATTTTAGAACCAATTCTGTTTATTCGAGTTCCAGGCAATATAACAGATTCTTTGTATTTGCCATTCAAAAATCCATGTTTATATATACTTCCATCAGCTCTACCTAAAAGCATATCTCTGATAGGAGCCCTCTAATACATCTTAATCCTCTACCATCAGTGGAAAAATATCTTCTCCTCTGTACATTTTATCTTCCATTTCTTTCCACTCAATAACTAATTTATACAGTTCATCAGTTGAAATAAAACATGGTTCACCTAATATTTCTTCCTCAAATTGGAAGTAAACTTCTGTTATTTCTTTTCCAATTTCAATCCCTAACATATTACCATCAAAAGCATATTCTTCCATATTCCCAGAAATTACACTCTCCAAAGCTTCTCGAACATCCAGATAAAAATTATGAACCTCAGAATTTAAAAAGTCTGACAACGATTGAAATTTTTGATCTGTAAATTTCAAAACTAACATTATATCATTTTCTTCATTTCCAAAAACCACAACTGAATATATTCTCTCCATTAATCATACCTCTAAATTCATTTTATTCCATTGGGAATGCCGAGATAATCTTTCCATCAGATTTTCTTATATACATTCCAATCTTTAATCCATTATAACTTTTTCCAATGTATTTGTTTCCATAAGCTAAAACTTTATTACTCTATGCCTCATTAATAGAATCCACAACCTCCTGAGGTCTCATATGGTCAGGGAAAAGGGTTGAATACCCTCCATTTCCTTTTTTAGGAAGGAATTATTTGTTATTCTGTAGCATCATCCCAGAGGGAGGAGGAATAATATGGTTTTTTCCCTATCTTTACTTTGAATTGATTAGATTTTACAAAATGTTCTAATCTTTCCAAAAAAGCTATTTTTGCATCTTCAAAACTAGTAAACTCTATCGTATTCCCCATCACATATGATCTATCATCTCGACCATTAATCATAAATTTACCATCTCTATAGAATAAGTGAAATGCCCAGGGAAGATTTTTATTTTCATCAAATAAAACGTAACAAAGACTTTTAAGTCCCTTCTTTTCTATCTCACATTCTATGTTTTGTTTTAAAAAATCAAAATTTAATTCTTTACTCATCTCACTACCTCTCTTAATAAACCTAAGTCTTCATAAATGGAAAGGCTGGTTTTAAATTGTGTTTGTGTACCTCCACCTTGGCCGAATATTTTAGCAATTTGTCCTTGGCGAATATCCACAATATCATCAAGGTTTAAATTATACTCAATCAAAGTATTCATGATATCAATTTGAGTATTATGGGAAGCCTCTTTAAATGCTCTCCTGATATTCTCTTTTGTAATATCCTTCACTACTTCATACTTGATATCCCTCAGGTTAAGCCAACTCCAACAATCAAGGGAGTCGCAGACCCCAGATGACCATCAATCTGGTAGTAACCGTCCTTGTACAGTAAAAGTTTACCAATGGTTTATCGGTAAACTCTTGCTTCATTTATTCTCATAAAAGAAAATACTGATTTCCTTGTAAAGTCATAGTTTAAATAGGTTTTACAACCAACCCTTAGCTTTTAAGAACTCATCGGGAATACGTAATTCAATCTCTGCCATAATTTCTTTTAAGTAGCTGTCCCAATTTGTTATACTTCCAAAATCATATTTTTCTTTAGGAAGTGAGATTCCAATCCCTTTACTAATCACTATATAAAAATCTGTAAAACTTAATTCATAGCCAAAATGAGCTTCATAATAATCATAGGCTTTAAATTTTATACTAAACATGCGATGATTGGGTACATCTACCACATCGTAAATGGTCATGTCTGAAGCTCTATCTCCAAACGCTCTTTGAATACGTTCGCTCACTTCTGTTGCTAGCTCTTGCATACTTTTCACCATATTAACACCTCCTGATTCTTTCATCGCCAACCCTTGGCTTTTAAAAATTTCTCTGGGATATAGGACTCGATTTCTAATATGATTTCTTTTAGGTAGCTGTCCCAGTCACTTATTTCGCTGTAATGGCTATTTGGCTTAGAAATCACTTTTTCTTTGTTAAGATTAAGAAGTAGGTGAATTTCAAATAAATCGTTTTCGTATATAAATCTTACCCCAGCAAAGTCATAGACAAGAAAATCCAGTTTAAATGTATGATGATTGGGTTCATCATTTATATCATCAATCACTATAGAATCAATCTTATCCCCAAATACTCTTTCAACTACATCACAGATTTCGTCCGATAAAATATCCATATTATTTAATTCCAATGCAATACCTCCCAACTATTTTATCTCCAGCCCTTGGCTTTTAAATATTTCTCTGGGATATACGACTCGATTTTTGTCATGATTTCTTTTAAATAACTATCCCAATCGCTTATTTCGCTGTAACTACTGTTCGGCTTAGAAAGTAATAACCCTTCCTCGCCGTTTAAAAACAGATAAATCTCCAAGAAATCATTCTCATACTGAAATTTTACCCCGGCAAAATTATAGACGCGGAACTTCAGTAACAAAAAGATTATACTGGTCTCACCTGATTTTGTATCAATGTATGATATTATTTCCGCAAAAGAGGTGTTAAATTTAGTAGAGTATGTACTCTTTTCGGAAAAGCTACCATATTGTTTTTCTAACCACCTATCCTGTATCTCTTTTATATCTTTTAGTTTATATTCAAACATATTCAAATAACTTATTGGTCCATTTGATTGGTATATACTTAACTTTAGAGATTCCAGAATGTTATTTTGAAAATTAAAATCTGCCCAAAATTCTAATCCTTCAATCATGACGGGCGTTTTTAACATAAATAAATTAGAACTTTCATCTTGTCGAAGGTATTTTTTAAAATTATTATAGAATATTGCTTTTGTTAATTGTTTGTTGATAACAGTATTATTTATAATCATTACTTACTATCTCCTATTTTTACCTGTTTAACAAAAGTCTGCGTAACCTAGTCCAATTATACCACAAAAAGAGAGCGTTTCCGCTCCCTCTTTACTCTGGTAATTCTATCTTCAAACTCATATCAGTGAGTTGTAACACCTTCTGAACCGCAGCAAGAAAGGCTAAACCGTTATCAGATGGAGAATGCTGGAATGTGATATGGATAACTTTTTTGTCAAACCGATCACTGTATCGTACCACATACTGTTTGCTTTCGAGGAAGTGAATATAATTATTAATTTTTTCTTGCAGAATTTCCAAATGGACTGCTTCTATCTCTTCCTCCCAGCCAACTGGATCCACCAGAAGAAGCTCTAAATGACTATCAACTATACCAATTGCGTCAAGTTCAGCTGGCTTGAGTTCTGAAGAGATGGCTTGAGTGACGATTTGGGTAAACTCTTCAGAAGAAAATATTTTTTGGTTATCAGATAAATCATTAAAAATTAGATCAGGATTATTTCGTATAAAAATTTTGTCTGACTCTTCTTGTGTATACTGTTTTTTAGATTTCCAAAAACCATACTGCGCATAATTCATCAACTCTTTGCCAGTATGTTCTCCCGAAATATAGCTATCGACAGCTTCTTTTGGGATTTCTTGAACCACTTCTGGGTAGGTAATATTAAAAGTTGGATAACGCAAGAAATACTTATCACCATCTTGACAGATTTCCAACATATCTTTTTGACTTACATAAATTGATTCCATTCTTATCTCCTTTGTTGCTTACCAAATATCTACTAATGTTAACTTATCTTTTGGAACTGGGTCGATTACTGCTTCAGGAACTCCTCCAGGGTATGTTTTTCCTCCTGGTCGCCACTGTGGATTGGCACGTGATCCTCCCTCATTTCCATCAGGAATTCTGTAATTATGTACTTCCTGCGGAAGTACCATTTTAGGAGAGTCTCCTAGACTTCCCTCATCAAGCCCCAATAAAGCCTCTAACTTCCTTGGATTTCCATCCGCCTCTTTAATCATAGCCTTTGCTACATCTTTTGGAAAAACAAAAGCTCCATCTTCTCGACCAAAATTACCAAATTTCTGGATGAAGAAATCATCTTTCACAAAGGCTGCAACTCCATCATCAAATAATTCCTTGTGAGCCTGTCTGTATTCTTTAGGTAAATATCTCCGAGGGTTAGGTCTAAATACGCCATCATCAGGATTAGGACTTATTCTAAGAATCTCATCTACTTTATTTTTATCAATTTCAATTTTTGGAAATTCATTTAGATATTCATTCCATTCAGGAGAGAACTGAGTTTTCACCTTATTGAGACTAAACTTGCTGGCTGCTGAGGAAGCCGTATAGCCTCCTACGATATTCCCGATAAAGTTGGCGGTTTGGGCATCTTCTTCGCTTCCACCTAGGAGCTTAGTCCCATGATAGGCAACCTGACCCGCTGTATAGGCACCGGCTTCCCCTATCGCAAACTGGGTCAAGCCCTTGACAACGCTCTGGGTCTGCCCTATGGGAATCATGATGGCACTCGCCGTCACAAAGACATTCCCAACATCATGATACAACTTGTCATTGCCCATGAAAAGCGTATCTCTGATGGGATTTCCGGCTTTAGTCTGAATATCCCCTGCATTCCCAAGTTTGATATCCTGACCAGCCTCGTACATATTAGACAACCCATAGGCTGTTGTCCCAAAACCCACGATACCGCCTGCAACAACTAAAGGAGTCGCAGTTCCCAAGGTTCCTATAATTGCGAGAATACCAAACGCAACGGTCACCACACCAATCGCCAAGTCTTTCCAACCATTCTTGGCACGATCCTCCGCAGCCAAGGCCTCAAAACGGACCTTGTCTCGCTCCTGGGCAGCCTTCACGCGCTCAACGCGACTCTCCATCTGCTGGGTCGCCTGTTTGTAGGCTATCGCAAAGCGTTGAACAGACTTGAGTTTGGCGAAATCTCCTGACTGATAAGTTCCTACCGTACGTGTCTTACTAGCATGCTCTGCGATCAAGGACTTGGTCGCAGCTAGAAGTTCCTTAAAGGCGACCAAATCCTGACTCGCATGGTTACTTTCATACTGAGTGATGGAGCTGTCCAAGTTCTTGATCTGATTGAGCAGAAAGTTATAGTCCATGACCGTTTTGGTATGACTGCTTCCATCATAGCTCACCAAGTCTGAAATCTTGTCCTTGGTCGTGTTCAAGACCTCAATCTCGTTCTTTAACTTATCCCTCGAACCCTTCAAATCACTATGTAATCGCGTAAACTCCTGACCAGGTAGCTTTGTATGCAGGTGACTATCAATCTGGTAATAACCGTCCTTGTATAGTAGGAGATTGGTTGAGTAGTCATTCATCAAGTTGACCAGAGTCTGAAGGAGAGTCCCATGAACCTCTACTAGGTATCTGCGCATACTCGAGATGGCCTGACCTTGGAGATTTTGATTGTTGATAAAGTCTGTCATGGCCTTGTTTAGGCTAGCGACGGACTCTCCCCAAGCATTTATCGTCTTTTGACTTTCCACCTGAACAGAGGTGATATCATCAAATTTTATATTGTAACTCATGGTACCTCCCTACTGCAAACCAGGAAACATGTTTTGTCCCAGGACACTATCTGTTCGATGCATCTCTTTCCCTGTGGCTGCCATCAAGGCGATATCTGTCTCCAGTAAGGTCGCATAGGTCTTCACCAGCGAGTGGAGTTCATTGAATTGTTCCTGATACAAGTCCAATCCTTCTCCCATTATACCACAAAAAGAGAGCGTTTCCGCTCCCTTTATCACTCCGGCAATTCTACCTTCAAGCTCATATCAGTGGGTTGTAACACTTTCTGAACCGCCGCAAGAAAGGCCAATCCATTATCAGATGGAGAATATTGGAAAGTAATATAGATGACTTTTTTGTCAAACTTATCACCATATCGCTCCACATACTGCTTGCTTTCGAGGAAGTAGATATAGTTATTGAGTTTTTCTTGAAGTTTCAAGAGATGCTCCTCTTCTAATGACTCTATCCATTTGTTTTCATCAATCAACAACAACTCTAGATGGTCATCTGAAACCCCCATCGCATCGATACTTGTAACGTCTAGTACAATTTCCTCAACTGTTTTAATGGTTTCTACTACCTTAGGGGGATTGTAGTATTTTTCCTTGAATTCCTTAAGAATCTTCTCTACCTTTTCTTCGTCACACTGCCTGTATTCTGGGTTACGATCTAATACATTACACAACCCTTCATAGATATACGTTCGTTTTTGATCATCTGATAGGTGGGAAGTGCTCTCTATAATATTTCTTACCAATTCATCTGTTTCAATAACAAAGGGAATATCATAATAATTCGTTACAAACCATTTTTGATTAGAAATATATTGAGTGACCTTCTTTAATTTCATTAGATCATTAGATAAGCTAAAATCTTTCAAGATGTCAAAGGCTCTACGCGCTATATCTCTATCTCCTTCCACATACAAAGGATATAAGCAATATTCCATTAATACTCCAATATCTGTACTATCAAGTTCATAAGAATCTCGTTGCCGAAAACAATACTTAGCTTCTGTTCCTAGAAATGCTTCTGCTTCTTTTCCTTCCTTCATCACCTCTAGATAATGTTTGACAAAATATTTATAATTCTCTTTATTTTTCAATTTATAAGTTTTCATTTATTGACTCCATTGATTTATTCTGAAAATTCCTTCAACTTGCTCAATTTTATTAGTCCCAGGCTTATAGACACGTGGATTTTTTATTTCATAATAGCCTTGGCGTTTAATCGCAGATAGAAAATCATCGTAAGAATGCCCCGTTGTGTCAATCGTTGGCATAAGTAGTTCACTCTCAGACATATTAATGTCAGAACCAGCCCAGGTTTTAGCACCTGGAATATTTAAAGATGAAGAACCCGGCGTATCACCATTTGGAAACCGTATCAAGTCTGCTTTATCCATATTTCTAACTAACTCAGGACTATATGCATACTGATAGATACCTGAATCGTATGTGTCATCCCCAACTCCTTTTACTCTCGCAATCTCTGAACCCGATTTCAGTTTTCCACTCTTATCATACAAGAGAGCGGAATCTTCTACAGTACTCGTCGCAAAGTTACCTTGACCAACATCTCCCCCAGTTACTCGTCCTACAGAAGAGCCATATTCGCCAAAAACATAATCTTTAATACTTTTCCCATTTACAATAGAGGAAGCTCCACCTTCTAAATAAGGTTGCTTAATGGCATCTTTGTATGCTTTTGGATAATCGTACTGTCTAGTTTCATACATCTTATATAAGGCTTCTTTATTTGGAGCCGCTCCTTCTCTAACAGCACGTTCTACATACATATCAAAAGTATCCTCGAAGGATGCTTGCTTCTCTGGTGTATTCCAATCTATTTCTTTACTTGCAAGCTCTCTAAATTTTGCGAATGTCGCCTTTTTGATTTCTGGTGACACATGCTCAATCGAAATATCCGATGTTTTTTGAGAAATAATCTCAATCCGAGTTCCTGGTTCAATTTTAGTGCCACCTGTAAAGCGACCTTTTCCTTCACCTACGACAGTACCGCCATATTTTGATAGATTGTCCAGACTGTCTTGTCGTTTAATGGACAAACCATCTTTTGCAGTTGTATAATCTTGAATGCGAATTTTTCCAGTTTCATCTACACCGACTGCTTTTAATTGGATACGTTGAATTTCACCTGCCGCATTACGCGTCTCAACGGTTATCCTAGTCTCGACATCTTGAAAATTTGTCTTGAAGTCACCAAACTTTCTAGTCGAAAACTCTCTGTAGTTAGCAAAATTTGGTTCAGATAAGTTATTTTTCACCTTATTGAGACTAAACTTGCTGGCTGCTGAGGAGGTCACATAGCCTCCTACCAGGTTTCCGATAAAGTTTGCGGTTTGGGCATCTTCTTCGCTTCCACCTAGGAGCTTAGTCCCATGATAGGCAACCTGACCGGCTGTATAGGCACCAGCTTCCCCTATCGCAAACTGGGTCAAGCCTTTGACAACGCTCTGGGTCTGCCCTATGGGAATCATGATAGCACTCGCCGTCACAAAGACATTTCCAACATCATGATACAGCTTGTCATTGCCCATAAATACAGTATCTCTGATGTGGTTATAGGATTTCGTCTGGATATCCCCTGCATTCCCAAGTACGATATTATGAACGCCTTCTGCTGCATTAGACGTACCATAGATTGTTGCCCCCAGACCTGAAGTTAAGCCAAACCCAACAACCAAGGGAGTCGCAGATCCCATGGTTCCTATAATTGCGAGTATACCAAACGCAACGGTCAACACACCCAAACCCAACTCTTTCCAACCGTTCTTGGCACGATCCTCTGCAGCCAAGGCCTCAAAACGGACCTTGTCTCGCTCCTGGGCAGCCTTCACGCGCTCAACGCGACTCTCCATCTGCTGGGTCGCCTGTTTGTAGGCGATCGCAAAACGTTGAACAGACTTGAGTTTGGCGAAATCCCCTGACTGATAAGTCCCTACCGTACGTGTCTTACCAGCATGCTCTGCGATCAAGGCCTTGGTCGCAGCTAGAAGTTCCTTAAAGGCGACCAAATCCTGACTCGCATGGTTGCTTTCATACTGAGTGATGGAGGTATCCAAGTTCTTGAGCTGATTCATGAGGAAGTTATAGTTCATGACCGTACTGGTATGACTGCTTCCTTCATAACTCACTAAGTCTGAAATATCACTCTTAGTTGTCTTCAAGAGCTCAATCTCGGTCTTCAACTTGTCCCTCGAACTCTTCAAATCACTATGAAGGTTTGTAAACACCTGACCAGGTAGCTTTGTATGAAGATCACCATCAATCTGGTAGTAGCCGTCCTTGTACAGTAGGAGATTGGTTGAGTAGTCATTCATCAGATTGACCAGAGTCTGAAGGAGAGTCCCATGCACCTCTACTAGGTATCTGCGCATACTCGAGATGGCCTGACCTTGGAGGTTTTGATTGTTGATGAAGTCTGTCATGGCCTTGTTGAGGCTCGCGACCGACTCTCCCCAAGCATTTATCGTCTTTTGACTTTCCACCTGAACAGAGGTGATATCATCAAATTTTATATTGTAACTCATGGCACCTCCCTACTGCAAACCAGGAAACATGTTTTGCCCCAGGACACTATCTGTCCGATGCATCTCTTTCCCTGTGGCTGCCATCAAGGCGATATCTGTCTCCAGCAAGGTCGCGTAGGTCTTCACCAGCGAGTGGAGTTCATTGAATTGTTCCTGATACAAGTCCAATCCTTTTGATGTAGCTGTCGTATTAAAACTTGGTTTCCCAACTCCTGCCAAACTAGCCTTGGCCTTGGATAGACTACCGATGTGTGAGTTAAACAGAACCTCAGATAATTGAATCGTTCCATACATGACCTTTCCCCTCCTTCTAATGTAATAGCTTCTCGATGAAATTTCCCAGATTGTTAATCTGACTTTGACACCAGCCAATAATACCATTTTCTTCATTCTTTTGGTTCTCTAACCTAGTGATTTCATCACAGATGGCGTCATAGAAGGTATCCATCTCTGTTTGGAAACTCGTGTAATCACTGGAGAAGGTTTCCCACTGCTTGGTGAAGGCATCTTTTTGTTTGCCTTGCCATTCCGGCTGGATATTGCGGTGGTTGATAGGATACCTGATATCATGAACCTTTTTTTGAATTTCCCCTACAGACTTCTTGGCCGTACGAAGGCGTTCCAACTGTTCATCGATAGTCGTAATCCGTGATTGGGCAGAGGAGATGCTGGCAGAGTGGGCATTCACCTGTCTTTGCAGAGAATCAATTTACATATAATCAACTTCTCCCATCTCTTAACCTCCCAATCCATTTACGTCATTCAATTCGGCTACATTTCCTTTAGGGATATCTGTCTGGTCTATAACCGCAGCAATATTTTCCAACATGAGGTCATTATCCTCATCACTATAGCCCTCTTGAACAACCTTAAAAATATCTTCGTCGTTGAAGTAGATAAGGCTATCGCCTACCATCCCTTCAGGATAGAGGCAAGCCCCGTAGTCAAAGCGATAGATATTCCCTTTGACAGGCGCTGCGATGACCCGTGCAATGATCATCATCTTCTTTGTATTTCCTTTTAATATAATGATACTGCCGAGTGGCAACATGGTCGTTTCTTTCATCGTATCCCTTTCTAAATTTCTAATAATTGAACAAATTCATAACGATCTGGGTAAAGAATGTATCCTTGGTTAGGCTTCAGCGCCGGTTCATTCATGATATAAGGATAGCGAGTATGATCTTGATCGCTAATGCGTACACCAAGGAAGACTTGTTCTACTAACTGATTAACTAGTTTGACAAAATTATCGTATTGATTGGTTACTAGATCCTGATAAGCACCAGCAAATACTAAAGTCACTCCATAGCGAGAACCTTCCGTAAGAAGTTCTTTGAAGTCTACTTCGTTCATCCCTGCTGCCATAGCTGTCGCCGCAATGTCAGGGATCAGAATTAACCATTTAGGATAGTCCTGACTTGGTGTAGCCACTCGTTTCTTAAAGTCTTCTAATATCGTCTTCATTACATTATCGACTTCTAAAGAAGTATCGAAACGTTGGATACCATCAAAAAGTTGGTTGCTGATACGCTGACTAGGATCTAAGATAAGCGTATTATACTTACCTGACATACGTTCCAAATGATACTCTAATAATTTATAGTAATTCGTTACAAAAGCAGGACTGTCTGAGGCTATAAGAATAGGTCGCTCGAAACTAAAGGATGCTGGAACAACAGCCTCTCTTTCGAGTCCCAAGATAAAGTCTTGGCTGCTTTCTAAGATTTCTGTCATCCCTTCTTTGGTGACCCTTTCTGGCAACATTGGGATACTTGCAGGAAGCGGTCCATCGTATGCCACAGCCATGGCTTCTTGTTCTGCACGAACTTCTTTTATGTAGTCCGTATAGTATTCACTACTGTATGGTAACATCACTTGGAATTGGACGATATCGTCAAATTTAGCTATGGCACGGCCTTTGATTTCATCTAGTGGAATGTTTGAACGTCCTACTACACCTGACAAGTCACTGTTATCAAATAAGAAGAGCGAAATCTTAGTCTTAAAGTTGGATTGCAACTGTAATCGCATCGCATTGAGACGAGAAAGTGTCACGACTAGATAGATTCCTAGAGAAGCACCATCTCGAGCGATGACATTTAAAGTATCATAAAAGGCATCTACAAATGGGGCATCCATCACACTATCAAAACCATCTATCTCGATGAAAATAGTTGGAAAACTCTCATCTGACAACTGATTGTACTGCGTTAGATTTGTCGCTCTTGCTCGCGAAAGAGCCCGTTTCCGAGTTTTAATCTCTCTATTCAAAAATCGAAGAGATTTCATGATTTTCTCAGTTTCATCCAAGGTGAAATAATCTGCAACATGAGGAAAATCAGAAATAGAGATTAAACCACTAGTACCAAAGTCATAGAGATAGAAATGGACTTGTTCTGGTGTGTGCTTACGGATCACGTCCATCGCAAAGTTCTGTAGAAAAGTGGACTTCCCGAATCCTGGACTAGAAACTAATAGAATATGGCCTCTTTGTTCCATATTGAAATAAAGTGGAGATTGTTCCTGTCTTTCAGGAATATCTTGATACCCAACTAAAATAGGTTGTAAGGCCTCTGAACGTCCCCAATAATCCTTGAAGTTAGTCGATTGTGTATCTTTAGCATATATCTTTTCTTCGAGTGGCGGCAACCAAGGACTGGCCACCTGATGAATATGAAGACCGTCAAAGACTTCACGAGCTTTTTCTACAATGGCGTCCAATTCTGTTGGAACAGCCTTTGCTTCTTTTCGATTGACTAAACCACTCAAATCTTTATTAATGGCATTGTATTGGCCATTACTTGTAATCTCATACACCGTTGTGTTTTTTTGAACATGGTTTCGTCCTTCTGGATTATAATCCGCACCCGACCACGCGCTTTGGAATAACTCATAGATTTCATTGTTTCCGACTTGAAGATAGGCTCTACCTGTCTGGGTGATTTCTGCAGCATCAGGTGTTTTGATTACTTCTCTAGAATCCGCAACATCCTGTACTTTAAGAGCTATTTTAAACTTCGAGTTGGACCAAATTTGATCATTAACCACCCCACTAGGTTTTTGGGTTGCTAAAATTAATTTAACTCCCAATGAACGACCAATACGAGCTGTAGAGACCAATTCATCCATGAAATCAGGTTGATTCGCCTTCAACTCTGCAAACTCATCACTAATGATTAATAGATGTGGTAATGGTTCTTTGACCTTCCCTTCTTTGAAGAGTTTCATGTACTGGTTGATATGATTAACGTCATTTTCTGCAAAAATACGCTGACGTTTCTTCAGTTCAGCCTTGATAGATACCAGAGCTCGATTCGCCTGGTTGCCATCCAAGTTTGTAATCGTACCAACGACGTGAGGTAGGTCTGCAAAGAGATTGGCCATCCCTCCACCTTTATAGTCAATCAAGAGGAAAGCAACCTCATACGGATGGTAGTTCACAGCTAAAGATAGAATGTAGGACTGAATAAGCTCAGACTTCCCTGATCCCGTAGTACCAGCAATCAATCCATGAGGGCCATGCGCCTTCTCATGAATGTTTAGATAAAGAATATCGTCCCTACCTCGAACTCCTAGAGGAACAGCCATTGTTTGGAAAGTTTCATTGTCCTGCCATCGTTTTAAAAGATCTAGTTCCTCTACCTTATTGACTCCATACATCTCCAGGAAGGTAATGCTATTCGGAATCGAATTACGCAAAGTCTGAACATGATGAATACCCGCGAGATTTCTCGCAAAATTTTCCTTTTCCGATAAACTTACAGGAGGAAGAGGCGTAATTTCTTTATTTGTATAATTGCCATCCTGAAGTAATACGGTACCTTTTTTATCTCCTCGATAGTCAACAACTGTCTTAACGTGTTCTGGTAAACTTTCAAGTACTTCTTCTACGAAAACGTAATGAATCCCTAAATGGGATAAATCTTCATTGATGTACTCCATAATGTTGTGATCCAACATCAGGCTTAAATCTGTAATAAAGAGAATATAATGAGGGCTATATTGCTTTTCCTTTCCTTTGTCCTGCTCACTATCTAATTTTCTGTCTTTAATAATTTGATAGAGTGACGTCAATAGTTGATCTCGAGTACGTTGATTGTAAACAAAACCACGGCTATTTAGTGCTTTAATTTTCGTATGAGGTAACCAACGACTCCAATCCCACAACTCCAACTCTTCCTCTCGAAAAATTGGAATAAACTGTAAATCATGATAACTTTGGAAAGTCGCTAATTGCATCATCATCTGTTGAACTTGTTCAATCACTATTTGTCGTGTTCCGATATAACCCATAGGATTTGTTAATGTATGAGTAATTGGTACCTGTTTAGTCACACGATAGTAAGAAAGTAGTTCTTGAATTTTTTGATTAGCAGCTGCATTGTATTTTGTCAACTCAGAATCTGAATACTCAATAGAGAAACTAGAATTAACTTCCCCCAATCCTAAGCGATAAGACAAGAAATCGAAGTGATAGAGCGTTTTCTCATAAATTCGTCGATCTATTTTTTCTACCATTTCTAAAATACGAACTGTATCAGGAAAATGATAAACCAGAGCTTCAACTTGTTCATCACGTAAGTCAGCTAACTGAGAATATTTGGTTTCCAAATATTCCATATAGTCAACAATTTTCTGTTCTTGAAGTTCCTTATGTGATTTTTTATCAGAAAAATAAGTATGAATGGAAGTCCCAATAGTAATGACAGACATCCCCATCATCATAAACATCATTCCACCACTACGTGTAAAGTAAACGGTCAGTATCGTAAAGACAATCATCGCCAAAGGGGTAATAATCAATCTTAGTAACGATTGTTTGTGACCTTCATCATCTGTTGGTGCCGAAGCAATCGTTACTTTATCCTCGGGTTCTCTTAGAATAATCCGTGGAGAGCGATGAAATTCTTTTGAACGGTCTTCGACCATTACTTCAGAAAAAGGCAGTAAGCTCGTCTCAATAGAAAATAGTGAATGAATCGATAAGATTTGTTTTTGAACGGATAAACCTAGACCTTGTTCAAAAACAATTTGATCCATATCTTGAATGTTTTGCTTTCCTGTTTTTCTTTCACCGTTAATGTAAAATGGACTAACACTGTAAATCGTCTTATTTGTCCCATCAAAGGTCAAAATGATTTCTATAGGAAAATCAACTAAGCGAATAGACGCTTCTTTCTTATCTGATAAATAAAGTATTTTCTCAGGAAGAAGGTAATGCTCTGTGTTTTCAATAATCAATAAGGAAACATTTATATTTTCAGCTATAGAAACCAAATGATACCCATAAGAATAAGTCTCCCCGAGTAGTTCAATTCCATTTTCCTTGACTTCCAGCACCACATTCTCAAAAATAGGAAGATAGATATTAGAATCTACAGAAGACCCCAGTTGATAGGTTTTTCCTGCATAGAGTGGATAAACATTGCCTTCAAAAAATAAATAATTCATAGACCACTCCTATCTTGACTCTGCTGAAGTTGAAGTTGAAGTTGAAGCTGAAGTTGATGTCGAAGTCGTATTCGACTTGTTCGTCTCAGGTGTTAGGTAGTTTTTCTTCAACTCTTCCAATTTACTCTTATAATTATTTAGTTGCTCCGTACGTTGTTCTGATGTGAGGTTAGGATTTCTCTGAACTTCATCAACCTTTTTAGTCAGACCGTACATTAATAATTGTGGATCATCTAAGTAACTCGCAATATCTATAGCTTCATCAATTTTCGACTGGCCAATTAAGACCCAGTAACGAAGATAGTCTGTACTTGATTGAGTTGATATTTTGGATAGTTCTGTCTTTTGCGCTTCAGTTAAAGGTTCTGTTTTGATAACCGAAAAAGCTACCATATAAGCATCATCTTGACTAAGTGATTTAGAGTCTGTATTTTTAACAGTAGATACAACCGATGAATAATCTTGATGTACAAAAGCCAAACGTAAATCTGATATCATTTGTTGATTAGGCATAGCGAACAATGCAAAGTAAAGCACTCCAACAATTGACAGCACTCCAATAAGTGATGCAATAATAGTAGTCCACTTCAATCGCGAAACAAGTTTGTTAGGAACACGTGAAAATTTTTCTTTATTTTGTTCCTGTTCTTCTAGGTATTTTTCTAGTAGTAAGGCTAAGATTGCATCCAAATCTTCAGCCTTCATGATGGTCTCACAAAACAGTTTTCCCTTATAGAATGGCGACTGCCCCTCCACTAATTTTTCATAACTTACCTTTTTATCTAGTAGAGATACTATCATGGCTTTAAAGTTAACGGTAAACGCTTCTAGGTTTAATGCATCATAGGGAGGCACTTGCCCTTTAACACCACGAAAAATGAATAGGGGATTCCCATTTCGTGAAAATACTAGATTACTAGGTGATAACTCATAAGTATAAATTGAATCCTTCAGCAAGTTAAATAATTGACCAACATTGATCAGATGACGTAACTTTTCTTCATCAATCATCGTAGTCAGCTTATCCCAAGAATAATATTCATCTGTCAAAAGACTTTCAATCGTTAATTTACCTTCTTCCTCAATGACATTTTGATTCACAAAATAAGGTTGTGTTGCTGTTAATAGAGCATAAGCTATTTCTCGATTTCCCTTGATATCTCCAACTACTAATTCCATTTTTTGAACGTCCATACCTGACTCCCTTACTATATTCTTTCCAATTTTAATAAAACTCCGTCTTTCACTAATGCTAGACTGCTCGTACTAGCAAGAATTTCTCCAGACTGTTGATTTCTTACACTTGGATTCATTACCTTAACCCCTATACCATAAGTATCTGAGACGATTTGTAGTAATTCTTTAATCGTTAACTCAGTAGGAACTCTTAAATCTAATATTTTAGATAAAAAAGGCGAACAATCCAGACTAATATTAATGTACTCTTCCATAGAACCCTCCTAAATCTATTGTGTTATGCCTATTATATCACGCAGAACATGAATATTGAAGAACTTTTTATTTATAAAAAGGGAGATACATTTGTATCTCCCTTTATGTATTTTTCTATCGTTTTTATTGTTTAGCTGTATGTAACTTTTTATAAAAGAGCGAGTAAATTGTGACAATCATCCCTAGTATAAACAATAAAATTGCGGTCCAAGAAACAGGAGACTTTACGTTTTTAAGTGAAACAGTCTTTTTATCACTGTGATTGATTTGAATCTGACTGGTAAATAAAGCAGACTGATACTCATTAACGATATTCTCCGTTTCCACTTTAGTGATAAATAAGTTTGTTTTAACTAATTGATACTTTTCGTTATCCAATTTTTTAGTTGTATCAACTAATTTATAGGTCTCAGGATGAAATAACTTTGTCAAATTACTCTCCTGTTCAAAGTATTGAATCTCCGTTTTCTTGGTATTTTTATCTAAAGATGTATCTATTTGCAAAGATCCATCATTTGCAAAGACAACACTTCCTCTTGTAAAAATTAAAAACAATAGAAAGATAAAGACAATGGTTTTTTTCATATTACTTGCTATCCTTAACTTGACGATACAAGAAAGTATTTCCAAGTCCCAAAGCAATTGTGAGAACAACAATTACCATTACTGACTGAACAACTCCATTTTGCTGATTAATGAATAATTTCACTGCCCCTTCAAGATATGTCAATGGAGAAAGAGCTGTTAAAATAGGAGCCGAATTCACATAATATTCATCAAACAATTGAGTTGCTGAAATGATATAAAGCAGTAGTAGACTTATACTTATCAAAAATCCAAGACTTTTTAGTTTATCCATAAGGATATTCAGACCATATGTCATCATTAGACTTACCAAGACAAGAAGTACTACAAACCAACTCAACTGACTTACAGAGAAAGCAAGTTTAACTCCAGAAACAATCGCAATGATAGAACCTGCTGCTACTGAAATCACGCTTAGGAAGAACATTGGTCCAGAAGAATTTCTCCATGACAAACGATCCTTCAAACTGATTAATCTTTGCAATTCTTCTTTATCTGCATGTTGGAAAAGATAAGCAACAACCAAGCTAACAAGATAGCTGACTAAGATAATAAGAAGTCCTGATCTTTCGTCTTGACGATTAGTCTGTGACGGTGAATTGGTCGCAGCTGATACGACATTCCCAATTTTCGAAGCATCAACAGGATTCGACAAATATTCATAGACAGCTTCATTTTTGGTGTTACCTGTTTTAGTATTGCTCAAAACAGTAGAAAAGTTTTTAAGGAATTCTTCGTTTGAACCATATTCATTAGACATGATATTTTTCAACTCAGAGACGCGTTCAGTTAATGATTTTCCATCTTTTTCCAATGTATTAACATCATTTGTCAACTGAGTCATAGTAGCTTCAATCGTCTCAGAAACAGCTTGGTTTGCTTGTGTATTGTTCATCAAGGTTGTACTAGCTGACATCAGTTTAATTAGGTCACTGTTCATATCCATACTAACTGTAACCATATCAGTATTGTCTACTTTTTCTGTTTCAACAAAACTAGGCTTATCTGTAATTGTTTTATCCACTAATTTGGTTTGTTCAATTAACTGACTTAACTGAGTCATTAAATCTTTGGTTGTTTCTCTCAGCTGATCAATATTAGTTGTCAATTTCTCAGCATTCGCCAATCGAGACTGAATATCCGTCAATTTTTTATCCGAAATCTTCAAATCTGATTTTAAAGCTTCTACTGTGGTCGCTTTGATTAGATTGGTCACAATAGTCTTGAGGTCATCATTATTTGCTAAGGCAGCAAGAGAACCTTCTGCCGGAACAAACGTAGTGTCTGTGTACGTATTTTTAGATAAATCTAAGCCGTAATACGCAGTAACTAGTCCTGATAACTGTAGATACGCCTCAACATCTTTATAAACCGCTTGAGTTAGCTTGGTAGGATTGTACTCCCAGTTAGAAATAATGTCTTGCATCTCATAATGACGATTCAAAACTTTCTTTTCTGTTTGATTTGTCTTTGTAATCGTGATGGTCTTCGTAATTGTGATAATTTCTGTTGGTTTCTGCCCATCAGACGTAGAGGAACTTGACGTTACAGAAGTAGCTGGACTAACAGGCGCAGAATGAACTGTCTCATTCTCTATTTTATCTTTTTCATAAGGGGCATCTTCCTTTATAACTTTTACATCTTCTGTCGTATCTAATTGATACTTAACAAAGACAGGCGACAAGACACTGAGATCATTTTCATTCTTGATCCCTAGTGTGTATGAAATAGTCATACCTGGAGATGCTTCACTAGGGATGAATACCTGATAGCTATCTCCTCCAAGATTAGAAAATCCATAGTTTGATTCTTTAAGATAATAACCATTTGGTACTGTTAAGGTTAATTTTGAAATTTTTCCTTCAAACGAAGGCAATGTTAGCTCACGTTTTGTTGTGCTCTTAGATTTAATATCATTCTTTAACTGAGAAAACTCTTCATTTTCAAGTGTTGTAGCTTGCAAAGTTGGCAAATCTTTCCCTGCCTTCTTACTATACCACCGTATAAAACTACTAATATTTTTCAAATGTTGTTTATCAGTATTTGACAAAGAAAGATTATCTATAGCTGCATCATCGTAGTATACACTTGGCCATTTACTAGTCATTTGATTTTGCATACTAGTATTTAACGACTGGATATAACTTCCAAGAGTTTTATTAGCTCCATCTACCGCTGAGGAGTTTTTAGCCAAGGAAGACTCTACTGCTTCTCTAATCTTTGAATCATAATTTGATAAGGTATCATCAATTTCCTTGTTATTCTTCTTCAAGTTTTCGAGAAGTTTTGCGATATCTTGATTATAGGAAGAAGCCGTATCAGTAGTTTCTTTCCAAATAGCTGGCTCTGATAAATTATTATTATTAAATTGAGTGTTTATAGCAGCTAATTGATCTAATTGTTCCTTAACTGATAATTTAGAAAAGTCTTTATCATAGTTGGATAAAGCCTGTTCTCTAGTATTCAAGGAATGATCCCACTTTTCTTGTTGTCCCTTTATTTTTTCTATTGTTCCCTCATATGTCTTATCAACAGAAATAATGGATTTAAAGGCATCATTTGTATTTAACAGGGTTTTGTTAAATGATGAATACGATGATAACAGATTATTCGGTGATGAGCCTAAGCCATTAAATTGTTGACTATATTGAGCAAGAGGATCTACCAACTTATTATTAAAGGACGTTAGTGACTCATGTTCGTTTGTAACCACATCAGCAACTTGGCCTTGTGCTGTTTTCAAATTCCCAATAATACTAGTGAAATAAATATTAATCAAGTCCTTATTAAAAAGCTCTTTGAAAGCTACTACTGCTTGTTCAGCCTGTTTAACAGTCAGTTGATCACTTGATTGAATTTGATATTGAAACTTCGCCTGAACAGGTGAAGTTGATTCGATCGCTAAAGCTTCTTCTGAAAATTTACTTGGCAAGATTATCATCAACTGATAAGTCTCATTTTTTAGACCATTTTCAGCGATTGACCGAGAAACAACTTCTACTTTGTAATTATTTTTAGCTATGAACGAGTTTACTAAAGTATTCGCAATGTTAATCGGTTGTCCATTATATACCTTACCTGTATCTTCATTAACAACAGCCACTTTAATAGGGGCTTGTTGCACCGAGGAATCTGAGTTCGTTCGGCTGATAGGTGTTGGTTTTACAACTGCAAAGAAGGATACTATCATTGTAACTAATAACAGTGCTATCCCTAAGCTAAATAAAACTTTCTTGTTCACATGATCTCCTTAAATAAATGTAGTAAAAAAGTTGAGGAGAAATCCTCAACTTTATCCTTAACTATTTTGAATGCCAAAGTTCTTAGATAAAGCTTGGTCATTTTGTTTCATTGCTTCAGCAGTCTTATCAAGTTGTGTATTGATTTGTTGCATCAAATCCGCAAAATTTACAACCTTCGGTTTCAATTCAAGGAATTGTCTCTCGAAACCTTGGAAGGCAGCACCTTCCCACTCTGTACGAAGAGTGTCTTGTAGGCGTTGAAGATTGTTCAAGATAACTCTGATATCATTAGCAGCTTTTCCATATTCACGCGCACGTGATTGAAGGGTTTCTGTGGATACACGAATTTGGTCTGACATATTCTTACTCCTATGTTCTTTTTTTTATCTTATTTTAACATTATTCAAATGCTAACGCAAGTATTACATCAAATAATTTAAAAAAATAATATTTTAGCAATAATTAGTTTGATGATATAAAGTATCAAAAAATCAACATCCTACTCAATACGTATGAAACGAAAAATCATACTAATCAATGCAGAAGTCTATTCCCTCCATTTATTTTTCAGATAGTAAGCTCTGGACTTTCTCAGAAATCTTGACCAGATCCTCCACCCGTTTGGCAAACCCAGTCGAAACTGTTCCAGTACTATTGTCTCCTGCTTGAGGACCTCAGCCATGCTGTGGATGTCCGTGTAACAAAAAGAAAAGGAGGCTACATGTTCGACAAAAACTGGGTAGAAACCCAGTTTTCTTAGTTTTCTTGGACTAGGAGGTCATATGGGAAGTACTCTAGGTCTTTCAAACGCTCGTCGTAGATTCCTTTAATCTTGCAGGTTGCGACGGTGTCAAAACTCCAGTAGCCATCGTAACCTCTATTATCATACTTATGTGTTCCGTACCAAGGTTCATCAGAATGACTATAATACCAAAATCCCTGTGCCTTGGCTACACTCTCATAAGTGTCCTCAATCATATTTTGATACTCTAAAATCGAATGGAAAGGGACTATCTTATCATGGAATAGATAGACCATGTAGTATTCAATCAAGCCATCTGTGTGGTCCATCTGCTCATAAACAGCCTTCAAATCATCCAGAAACTCCTCCTTGCGCTCACTATAGAGAACTCCCAGGGCAAAGACATCAACTGCACGATAAAAGGGAACTCCCTCAGAAGCAATAACTTTGAGATGAGACAGAATTCCTTGATAATAGGGGAAAATCTCCTCTTTCGAAGCCCCTATAGAATAGGAAAGTTTCACTAGTTCTTCATTATCCAAAACCAAATCTTGATAATGGAACAACAAATACTTCTCCGAAATTTCATCTGTCATCTCGACATCTTCTCTTAAACGTTTTTGTATACGATTCAAACGTTTTTCAAAATACGCTCGATCTTTATGTTTATCTCTTATCATAACTTCTTCTTTCTACTATGGTTTAATGATATTCGCTTTGGTATCTAAATTATTAATCATAATGTCGCCATTCTTTTGGATTTTAACAAGCTGTGCTTGAACATCACCAGTTTTGTAAGCTTTTCTAATTAAGTCATAATGTTCTTCTCTGACCGCCTTTTCCAGACGACTTCCTATCCAGTTACTATCCATCTGCTTGGTTCCACCCTTCAAGTAGCTCAAACGTGAGCCACCATACTTAGCTTCTGCGATGATATAGGGCGGGTGACCATTAGGGTTGTGGTAGACACCGTCAATCCCCAAGCGGGTGGCTCCGTCGATTTCTGTGGTCATGTCCAGACTAATGCGCTCATAACCCAGCTGACGATAGATCTCGTCTGTAGTCATCTCACCGTAGTTCCCTTTGCGCATATTACTGATCAGCTCAATAGTTCCGTCATCAACTTCCGATATAATTCCTCTTTCTACATTAAAAAATTGAGATAAACTTTATTGTTTTAAGAATGACTCTATTCTTGTTTAATTATTTCTATAATATATCTAAAATCGGCGGCTAGTTTATCATAATTCTTTTCAACAAATAAATAATAAGCCTCAATCCCCCTGTGGATAATAGCATTTACAGTGTTTTCTTTCATGTTTTCTCCTTATAAAACCTTATAGTACCCCTTGGTATAACCGCAAGGGATGTAGCCTGCTTGATAAAGTTCATATATATCATTATAGTAGGCAGAATCAACAGATGGACACTCTGCTTTTATCGTAAGGTATACTGCTAAACCTAAAATATCAAATTCGATTGTTGTTAGCATAGAGTCTGTGAGTTCCCCTGAAGAAACTAAATGATTTAACTCTTTCTTAATAGCAGGTATTACAAGTTCATCAGCAGAGTCAATTAATTGATTCCAATGTGAATAAATTTCATCTTCAAATTTAAATAAATATGAAGTTAAATCTCCTCGCTTATCCAAACAATAATTACCCCACTTCAAACTATTTATACTTTTTTCCGCATCTTTAAGTTTTTTTATCTGTTCTATTGGGATTTCAGTTTCTCTCTTCCCCTTTAAAAAGGGGAGCGAAATCAAACTTTTAATAACGTCATCATTTATTTTCATAAATAACCTCTATTTTATTTTGGGAAGATTCATTTTCCCTGGTATTCTAGGAACAAATTTTTCAGCTGTTAGTCCATAAGAAGTCTGCTGTTCTATAGCTTTGGATACAACATCCTTGGTTCGCGCCCAGTCCCCCAGCCCTTTGTGAAAAGGCACTTAACTGAATATTAAGTGCCGATATCAAAAGTATTATAGCTGATTTTCTTTTACTTCCTCAAACCATTTTTCAAACTCGAGACGTGGAAGCAATTCTTCATCCTTGTCATAACGTCCTTCATAGCTATAGCGGCTGTCAAGGCTGTTTTTCTGTGCATCATAGACAAGCCACATTTCAGTTGGATGTTCACGATTATATTCTTGGCAAACATCAAGCAATCTTTGTATATCTTCAAGGCCAAAGCGTTGTACTGCTACCATCATATTTTTTGAATTGTCTACTTTTTTATTTATAATTTCATTCACTGCATACATTTTTGTCACAACTCCATTAATTTTATAAAAAACATCAAAAGAAAGTAATGCTTCTACAGAAATGCAATAAATATATATTTTCTCTGCCTGATTTTGAACATATTCCATTGCTAGTGAAATCATGCTAGCCTGAACTTCCATAAATTTATCTTCAAAAGTCATTATGTCCTTCCACTTCTTCTTTTATTTCTTTGTACCATTCCATGAAAATATCGTAAGAGGTTAATGTGTCTGAGTTGGAATAAAATAAATCATAGGAATACTGTGCCTTAGCTTTTTTATTCACATTATCATATACCAATTTCAGTTGCGTTGGGGCTTGTTTTTTATCCTCTTGAAATAATGTTATAAGTCGCTCTAAGTCACTTATTCCAATGTCTAAGTATTGAAACATTCTATCAGTCGTTAAATTCTCTATACCCAGCCGATCTAGCTTATTGATCGTATATACCTTGTTATCCTTCGCAAAAAAACTGTTAAAAGATAAGGAATTATTCTCGTAAGAACCGTATATGTATGCAGTATCAATTTTATCTTCTGCTAGTTCAAGAGCTAGACTAATCATATCTTTTTGAATTTCTGATAACTTATCTTCAAAAATCATGTATATTTACTCCTAGCGATTTGTAATATTCTCAAAAAAATCCATTCCATCTATTTTATAAAAAACTTCAAAACTATCCGGTCGAAACTGTTCCAGTACTATTGTCTCCTGCTTGAGGACCTCAGCCATGCTGTAGGTGGCCGTGTTAAGAATAACCGTGTTAACGTAAAGAAAAAGAAGACTACCTGTTTGATAAAAACTGGGTGGAAACCCAGTTTTCTTAGTTTTCTTGGACTAGGAGGTCATATGGAAAGTACTCTAGGTCTTTCAAGCGCTCGTCATAAATTCCTTTAATCTTGCAGGTTGCGGCAGTGTCAAAACTCCAATAGCCTTTATAGGTATCTTTGGTGTGGTTATTATACCACGGAGCATCTGAGTGGCTATAGTACCAGAAACCTTGTGCCTTGGCTACACTCTCATAAGTGTCCTCAATCATATTTTGATATTCTAAAATCGAATGGAAAGGAACCACTTTATCATGGAATAAATAAACCATGTAGTATTCAATCAAGCCATCTGTGTGGTCCATCTGCTCATAGATAGCCTTCAAATCATCCAGAAACTCTTCCTTGCGTTCACTATAGAGAACTCCCAAGGCAAATACATCAACTGCACGATAAAAGGGGACTCCCTCTGAAGCGACTTCTTTTAATGTAGAAAGAATGCCTTGGTAATAAGGAAAGAGATCCTGTACATCCTTACCTAGAGAATAACCAACCTTTAATAAATTCTCATAATTAATAACTCTAAATCGAAAATGATCGGAAAGACTGTCTGGTTTAACCTTATCAAAACGTTCCAGTTTCTTGCGCAAACTTTCAGAATACCATTCAAATGCCTCTTGGAAGTATTCCTCAGTTTTGATTCTATCTCTTATCATGTGTTAACTCCAATTTTCAACCTACTCTCCCTGCACCAACAAGTCATATGGGAAGTACTCTAGGTCTTTCAAGCGTTCATCGAAAATCCCTTTGATCTTGCAGGTTGCGGCAGTGTCAAAACTCCAATAGCCTTTATAGGTATCTTTGGTGTGGTTATTATACCACGGAGCATCTGAGTGGCTATAGTACCAGAACCCCTGCGCCTTGGCTACACTCTCATAAGTGTCCTCAATCATATTTTGATATTCTAGAATCGAATGAAAAGGAACTATCTTGTCATGGAATAGATAGACCATGTAGTATTCAATCAAACCATCTGTGTGGTCCATTTGCTCATAAATAGCCTTCAAATCATCCAGAAACTCTTCCTTGCGCTCACTATAGAGAACTCCTAATGCAAATATATCAACTGCACGATAAAAGGAAACTCCCTCGGAGGCGACTTTTTTTAAGCTTGATAAAATCCCTTGATAATAAGGGAAGAGCTCCTGAACATCCTTCCCTAGAGAGTAGCCAACCTTCAATAAATTTTCATAATCAATGACTCTAAATTGGAAGTGACTAGAAAGATTCTCTGGTTTAACCTTGTCAAATCTCTCTAAAGCTTCCTGTTGACATTTAGAATACCATTCAAATGCTTCTTGGAAATATTCCTCTGTTTTGATTCTATCTCTTATCATGTATTAACTCCTTGTCTATGGGCGGATAATATTCGCCTTCTTATCGAGATTATTTATCATAATGTCGCCATTCTTCCTAACCTTCACTAACTGATAACCTACATCCCCAGTATCTGTAGCACGTCTAAGTTCTTCTAATTTTCTACCTCCGACCGCATCTTCCAAGCGATCCCCTATCCACTCACGGCTCATCTGCTTGATTTCCGGATTCTTCAAGTAACTTAAGCGAGCACTGCCATACTTAGCCTCTGCAATGATATAAGGCGGGTGACCATTAGGATTGTAGTAGACTCCGTCAATTCCATGGTGGGTAGCTCCGTCGATTTCTGTGGTCATGTCCAGACTGATGCGCTCATAACCCAGCTGACGATAGATCTCGTCCGTACTCATCTCGCCGTAGTTCCCTTTGCGCATATTACTGATAAGCTCAATAGTGCCGTCATCAACTTCCGATATAATTCCTCTTTGCTTGAGGACCTCAGCCATGCTGTGGATGTCCGTGTTAAAGACGACATCCCCCTCTTTCATCGCCTTCATCCACTCATCTTTAGTCACGTATAGAGCATTTCTTGAACGGAGTCTAGAAAGACTTGCATTTTCTACATTCTTCGCTTTAGATGCCAGATTGTCCAGGCTCTTTCCTAGGCCTGTATCTCCCAATTTCACGGTTGTTTTCTCAAGTGTAGAGAACGCTTGTATATTGGCAGAACCAACAGGCGCTACCTGCCTCGTTCGGATAGTCGGTACTTCCAAAGTAAACTGTTTGGCTCGCTCCAGTCCTTCTTGGGCAGCCTTGCTTAGATTTAGGAGGCCTTCGTCTACTGTGGAGTCTCATTTCCCATGAGAGAATTATAGCCTAAGATCACACCTTCAGTGGAATGGCATATCTTACCAAAGCAAAATATAGCGTTCTTATCTTTATTTAGTATAACATAAATAATTTTTCCCACACTTAGAAGAACAGAGCTATGAATCTAATGTTGGCACGACTAATTATGATATGAATACTAAAGAAATAAGTCCGTTGATAAAACCGAACTTACTCTACTATGATAACTAGCTTTTCACTAATTGAACAATATCTTGAAAATCATCTGAAAGAGCACCATATTGATTGTCTGCATATAGGAAGTAGCCTTCTATACCTCTATGAATAATAAGTTGCTTTTCAGTCCCAAATAAATCGGCTAGCTTTACGAAGCGGAAAAAATTTCTTCATCTAGAACCACGGGAAAAACATCTTCATTTACTGAGCAATATCAGACCAAAAAGGAATTTGGGGTAAATCAGATAAATTTGTCTCTCTGCTTATTGCAATTCCATGGAAATAATCTGTTAAACTTTTAGAATAATAAATTATATCGGAACCAACAATTGAAAATACTGGCGAAATCGGAGTATTACATGACGCAATATACCTATGACCAGAAATAGGAAATAAAGTTGGAGAATTTATTAAACGACTTAGTATCTCTCTTTTCGTAAGTTCTAAATCGCTAGGAGCTTCTCCCCAATTATCACTCCAATCAACATATTCTATTTCTTCTGCTATATTTTCTTTGATTACTTGTATATAATTACTCAACATCTTAACATTCTGAGGTGAAAAGTCACTCCAATCATACCAGTTTTCAGGAAGTTCCTCCATATTTCCATAAACTTTTTTAAATTCGTCAGGTAAATAAACGCTATAAATTTCTTCTATCTTTCTAAACGTCCTGTCATTAAATTTTTTTGACATTATATTCTCCTTACTTTATTCTTGTGAAAGTTTGATAGTGATCTTGAGTATACCAAACAGAACCATCCTCGCCTATAACAATTCTTTCCGGTCCTCTTGGTATTCCTTTTTGATAAGGATGAACATCGTACTCCTTATACTTAGTTCCATCTGGAAGAAGTTCTTCACCATTTAAAGGTTTATTTTTGTAAAGTTTTCCACCTTTAAATCCATCTGGTGGATTACCTTTATTACTATTAATCTGTGAAATAGTATCTTCAACATATCGGGGAATCCTATTAGCATCCACAGCATCATCTACTTTATCCACTACTTTAGCAGTATTCGCTATTTCATCGCTATGTTTAGCCAACTGCTCACTGGCTTCTTGGCGGAACTCTTGTCGAGCTTTCTTGCCGGCTTGTTCTGCGGCTTCCTTCGCCCCCTTAGCCACATCATCCACTTTATTTCCATAAAAAGCATTACGGGCTCGGAGTTTATCCAGTCGGGTATTCTCTACCTGTTTTGCTTTAGAAGCTAGATTGTCCAAGCTCTTTCCTAGACCTGTATCTCCCAGACTCTTGCTCATTTTTTCAAACCGCATTATTTGACTACCAGTTGAAGTCTCTCGTACAACTACAGTCGGTACTTCCACAGTAAACTGCTTGGCTCGCTCCAGTCCTTCTTGGGTAGCCTTACTTAGATTTAGGAGACCTTCATCCACTGTATTCTGTAAGTGACGGGTGAGTTGTTTTCGATAGGTAGATAAAGATTGATAAACATTATCTCCAAACCCTTTGGTGCTCTTCAGAATCCCTTTAAAGTTATCAAGATTTCTAGCACCTTGCTCCACTCCTTCTTTTATAGCTGTTTTGAGACTGGTCTTGACAGCAGTGAGTCCTGCTGTCTTTCCTGTTTTAGCTAATGTACCTAGATATTTCCCTGCTGGGATTAAGTCTAGTAAGGCAAAGGCGCCTCGCATGCCTCGCTCGGTATTGTCCAACTCGCGGCCAGTCCCCCAGTCCTTACCAGAAGCGGCAGAGTACATTTCCGCTGCTGCTACGACCGTTGATAGAACCGCACCGGCAGGAGGGCAGAAGACATACAAGACAACTGTAGCCGCGGTCAGAGTCAAATCCCGCCACATCTCGGTAGTGGACTTTTCATCATCAATCGATACATACTCAAAAGATCGGGTTTGGTGCATAACTTGGACATATTCTGTCTCCGTCAGCCTGCTATCCTTATAGTCCTTACTCTTCTTATACTCCTCATAGCTTTTCTTCAGTGATGCCTTATAAGGACTATCAACCTTGTAGAGCTCGTCAATCCCTATCTCAGGTGGGGTGACTTCCTTGGTACCGACAGGATGGCCATAAGGATCTTTCACAGACTCGATCCGCTTATAGCCAATCTTGTTAGTCGTTTTATACTTTTGAATGTTAAGGGCTTCAAGTTTGGCTCCGACTTTGTCCATAGCCTCATAGAAGGGGCGGTCGATTTTCTTATTGATGTAGGTGTTCACATTCTCAGCATACCGCTCCAAGGTAGAGAGTTTGGCTTGCAGAGTTTGGCTTGCAGAGTTTGGGCAGTGCTGGTTTCATCGTGATAGGTATAGGAAACAACACCGTCCGTATCCTTTTCCTTGATGAGTTTCTGAATCTTCTCAGAAATCTTGACCAGATCCTCCACCCGTTTGGCAAATCCGGTCGAAGCTGTGCCTGTACTATAGCTCCCTGCTTGAGCATTTGTGTAATTTCCATAGCCACTGCTAGAGACTGTGGCATTTTCAGTGAGGCCTGTCAGGGCTTGTTTCATCGTCTTCCAGGTCGATGAATGAAGTTCTACGTCTTTGGTCATTGGTCACCTCGCGGAATGATTCCCAGAGTTTTTAAGTTTTGTACGAGAGCGGGATCAGCAGCAAGACCATTCATAAAATCATCTCTGAGCTTGGTATCTTGTTCGATCATTTGATCCATCATGCTTAAAATCTCACTATTAGCAAGTCGGTATAGGTCTCCGACTTCATTCACTTTATTGAGCATATCAGCATAGTGGTCCATTGCTTTTGAAGCTTCTCCACCCTCATAATATTTCGTTTCAGACAGGCTCTTTAATTTTGGAGCTAAGTTATTTTGAAATGAAATTTCAATGTTTGTGATGTAAGACATGATTGTATGCATTTCATCAGGATTCATGGTGATTTCGTTAGATCCACCACCACCGTGACAAAATCTAGATATTAATTTAATTCTTCAATAGAACTTCCGCTTTATCTGAATTTAGAAAGTCTTTCAATATATTCAAAGTCCGTTCGACTGATTCTTCATCACGTCCATACACTCTTCTTATACTCTTATCATCAATAACCTTGGATAAAAAAGTGATTGAAAATCTCTGTTCATCAGTTCGAGTGAACCAAATGTTAAATAAGCCACCCTCTCCGGCTTCCAATTGCGTATTTTTACCGGTTGATGAAATACCTATTGTCATATGATAACCGTTATACATGAACGGAAAATTAAAATTTTCATCTTCTCCTTCATTAATCGTAATTGTATCAAGATTAATCGAAAAAATTTTCTCTAAAGCTTGTTTGACATTCTGATAACCCAAACTATCTCTTGTAGGCAAGTATACTTCGCTCATTTATAAGCCCTCCACATATTTCCGAAATTCTCAAACTTATATCCATTTTCTCTTAGAATATTCATTTCGTTCATAAATGATTCCCCTTTACCAGTCGTGTGAAATACAAAATCTGCAGTTTCTGGATTGGAACTCAATATAAAATTCTTTCCTTCCTGAATCTGTTTTAGCAAGAATTCATCATTTACTTTATAAGCTAAGTCTGGATCCACTTTCCACATTGCGTTCCAGCCATTACTTCCAGCATCAAAGTAAGTCCAGCCATTAGCATGAGCCACTTGCTCATAAGAAGTGACACTATTAGGCTGAAAATAACCAAGTAAGGCAGTCTTTGATTCTGTATTGTGTGTTGTTAAATCAGTTAATTTAGCAACATCAATTTCTGTATAATTTTTTTTCATAGTTTCTGCATAACTAACAATATCTATCTCATTAAATCTGTCAATAGTAGAAAGAGGTTTTTCAAAAAACTTAACTGTGTTTTCTGAAAAATCCTCTACACTACCACCTAGATTTTTCGCAAAAGCACTGAGATTATCTGCTAAATGAGATAACTTCCCTCCACCACTTGATAGAATACCATCCGCTAGTTGAGGTTCTAACCCAATATTCAGACGGAAATTTTGAGCTGCTTCACTTAGAACATTATCCGCATGGCGTAAACCATCGCTTAGAGCGTCTGCTGAATTCGATAGAATCTTACTTGGTCGGAGATTGTCAAGCTGTTTGCCATAGGTTTTAATTTGGGAAAGAACATTATCCCCCAAGCCCTTAGCATTCTTCAAGATACCTTTGAAACTATCTAGGTTCCTAACTCCTTGTTCCAAGCCTTCCTTCACTGCTGTTTTGATACTAGTCTTAACAGCGGTGATTCCTGCAGTCTTTCCTATCTTGGCCAAACCACCTAGGTATTTACCGGCTGGGATCAAGTCAAGCAGGGCAAAGGCTCCCCTCATAACTCTCTCGTTCCCATCCAGCTCGCGCCCAGTACCCCAGTCCTTACCAGAAGCGGCAGAGTACATTTCCGCTGCTGCTACGACCGTGGATAGAACCGCACCGGCAGGAGGGCAGAAGACATACAAGACAACTGTAGCCGCGGTCAGAGTCAAATCCCGCCACATCTCGGTAGTGGACTTTTCATCATCAATCGATACATACTCAAAAGATCGGGTTTGGTGCATAACTTGGACATATTCTGTCTCCGTCAGCCTGCTATCCTTATAGTCCTTACTCTTCTTATACTCCTCATAGCTTTTCTTCAGTGATGCCTTATAAGGACTATCAACCTTGTAGAGTTCGTCAATCCCTATCTCAGGTGGGGTGACTTCCTTGGTACCGACAGGATGGCCATAGGGATCTTTCACAGACTCGATCCGCTTATAGCCAATCTTGTTAGTCGTTTTATACTTTTGAATGTTAAGGGCTTCGAGCTTGGCTCCGACTTTGTCCATAGCCTCATAGAAGGGGCGGTCGATTTTCTTATTGATGTAGGTGTTCACATTCTCGGCATACCGCTCTAAGGTAGAGAGTTTAGCTTGCAGAGTTTGGGCAGTGCTGGTTTCATCGTGATAGGTATAGGAAACGACACCGTCCGTATCCTTTTCCTTGATGAGTTTCTGGACCTTTTCAGAAATCTTGACCAGATCCTCCACCCGTTTGGCAAATCCGGTCGAAGTTGTTCCAGTACTATAGCTCCCTGCTTGAGCATTTGTGTAATTTCCATAGCCACTGCTAGAGACTGTGGCATTTTCAGTGAGGCCTGTCAGGGCTTGTTTCATCGTCTTCCAGGTCGATGAATGAAGTTCTACGTCTTTGGTCATTGGTCACCTCGCGGAATGATTCCCAGAGTTTTTAAGTTTTGTACGAGAGCGGGATCAGCAGCAAGACCATTCATAAAATCATCTCTGAGCTTGGTATCTTGTTCGATCATTTGATCCATCATGCTTAAAATCTCACTATTGGCACGTCGGTATAGGTCTCCGACTTCATTCACTTTGTTGAGCATATCAGCATAGTGGTCCATTGCTTTTGAAGCTTCTCCACCCTCATAATATTTCGTTTCAGATAGGCTCTTTAATTTTGGAGCTAAGTTATTTTGAAATGAAATTTCAATATTGGCGATGTAACGCATGATTGTATGCATTTCATCAGGATTCATGGTGATTTCGTTAGATCCACCACCACCCATTACAGTCGTTTCAGTCACTACCATTTTCAAAATCCTCCTCCCTAAACGGAATGGCAAGCCAGCTATACAATCTCTCAAGGAAATAGTATTGGCTAAAGCGGTATAACTCTTCTTGATTTACATCAAATCCCAATAGTTGGCCCTCTTCTTCAACGAATAGATACGAAGCTGTTAATAATGCTGCGTGTCTGGTCTCGCACATTTGTTCCAAAGGATAATACTGTACCATCAGTGCTTGATCTGATGCTAAAGCCGTTTCGATATCAGGAGTTAGTTGCTTTCTTTCAGTTAGAAAATCAACCTCATCTTCCAGAGGAATCCTCGTCACCAATGGGAGCTTGTCTTGAAGCAGCAATAAGCGACTCATAGGACTAATCTTGACAAGTTGATATCCCTGACCAGTATCTACGATTAGGATAGAAAAATTACTGTCTCGGCATTGCATGAAATAGAAATTATTTAGAATGACCAAAGTTCTACCCAAGCAATATTCTTTTAGAGTCTCAACTATGACAAACCCTGCTTTTGTTAGTGAACCATCCTCATTCACCAAACCTTTTTTCTCAAGATCTTCTTTGGCTATCGTCCATATGAGTTCAGAAGCAGTGACAATGTCATCTAGCGTGGGCAACCCGGGCATCAATTCCCCATCAAAGGCACCGATCAAATAATGGAGTTCATGAATAGAAAACGTTTCTTTATGTGACATATTTACAACCCCTTTATTGATGCAACTTCTGATGAGTTATTGTAATTATCAATTGATTTTTTCAGACCAGAGACTGCTTTTTCATGTTCCTGCATGATAGACCTTAGATCCTTATGGTATTTATGGATAATGTCTAAATAGGATTCAAATGCTACCTTAGTTTTTCCTGACCACTTGGCAGATTGGAGATAAGTTTTTAATCGAGTAACCGTTTGATAAGAGTTCGTCAGTTCTTGATTGATCTCTTTTGAAAGCTTAATAGCTGTCTCCAAATCCTTATATTTGATTTTTAAGTCCGCCATAAATCTTACCTCCGTCTTTTATTTCTATTTCTACGTTCCTCAGCTTGACGTCTTGCTTCAGCTTCTCGCTCTTTACGCTCTTCCTCAGCTAAGCGGTCATAGTATTTGTATCGTTCATAGGCTGCATCAACAGCACTCGATAAGCTTTTTGCATCACTAGACTGATTGGTTCGTACAGTATCAACTTTTCCTTTTACTCGACCTTCGCTATCACTAAAAACATCCTCTGGAATAAAACTTGTACTCATTGAAGGTCGAGAGTTATTATAGCTATCAACTTTTCCTTCCATCGCTTTTAATTTTTCCTCAAAGCTTTTTAATTGACTGTTCAAGTCGTTATACAATGCTTTATATTGTTCCCTTTTCTTTTCTGTGTCTGTTCCAAACAACGCGTCCCATAATGACATACTGAGTAGCCTCCTTCTAAAACATTCTGCATCAAAACAAGCGAAAGCATACCACGAATTCATCAAGTAAGAAGGGATAGTATGATCCCTCGAATAAAGTCGGGTAACACTTTAAAAATATTCTCATTTTATTTTATCATATTTTCTAACTATTTAAAATCAAATGAAAAAGGTTCTAATGCTGTTCAGTACAGAATGAGAACTTTCAATGATTATTTCCAACTTTTGAAGCAAAACACAAAAGTACATTAAGGAAAATATTATTTGCAAAAAATCCACTAAAAATAAATTCAGGAAACCGTAATCAGTCTGTTCTTATTAATATTCCTAATGATTTAAAGGATTTCAATAACGACATAAAGAGCTATTTCAAAAAACACGAAAAAGCACCCATAGGGCAAACCTTTGAGTGCTTGTGAACGTTGATAGTATCGTATTGATTAACGTTTTGAGGCAACTGACTTTGTCAGATTGCAGCCACATTTGTAAGCGACTAAAGTCGCAACAACTGTGTCAATTGCACCAATTTAGTAAGAAAGTATAAAAAAGAACACCCCGAAAGGTGCTCTTTGTAAGTATAGTAATTCTCTCGAATTAACGTTTACTAAATTGTGATGCTTTACGAGCTTTCTTAAGACCTGGTTGGGGCACTACTTATTTCATCTAATTTCAAGGTGCTTTAAAATCAACGCTTTTATAAGTTTTCAAAAAATAAAATTTCAACTAATTTCAATCAGTTTCATTAAAATAAGGTAAACTTTCATAAAAAATAAGCAAAAATCGAACCAGAATATCAAAAGTTTACCTTATTTAATTTTCACAAAAATGAAATGATGAAATTCCTTTCTATAATATCCTCATTCCTAAAAATACTAGAAATAGTATAATCTTTTCTAATATTTGTGGAATACAAAACGCAGGATTGGTAGTCCTGCGTTTTTAATTATTTATTCCGAACAAATGCAAGAGTACTAATTCATCAAATGAAACAAACTCTATTTGCTGATAGATTCCTATATGATTGTTAACTTCCTCTGCTTTAGCTAATCCGACTGGTATATAATTCCCCATATCGATAAAACAGAGAATTTTAGATAAAACAAACTGTTTAATATTTAAATCAGTGAGGAGTAAAAAATCAGTTTTCACTTTCAACAATAGTTCATCTATTAATTTGGACCAGTTTTTAAAATAATCTACTATTGAAATTTCTCCCTCATTTAGGCTCTTAAGATACATTTTATTCTGTGTATTACTAGTCACATTTTTCCTTAATTCTGAAACTGAAATAAGCGGTTCAATACCTGTAGTTTTTTCTTGACTAGGACTATAGCTAGTTCTCAAATTACTAAAAGGCAATGAAAAATGTTGACCGTAGTCCCTCAATAATTTTAACATTTTTATTTCATCTAATTTTTCAAAACTTAAAACTTCATTCTTTAAATCAAAGCGTTCTTCCTGCTTACAATACGATTTTATATTATCAATAAATATCCTTCCAAACATAATATTTTGCATAAATAAATACTTGCAATCTCGATATATATCATTTAATTTTTGAGTGTCATAATCATCAATATTCTCAATGTATTTTTTTATCAGTTCTTCTGACTTCTTATAATTTCGATAACAATCAAAAACATTAGTATATTTTTTTAAAGAGATATTGTGTTCCTTAAAATCTTTAAATTCAGTCTCATTAATTTTCAATAAAAAATTTCTATCATAATTTGAAACAAAATAACTATACAACTTAACCCTCAATTATTTTCAGTCTCTTGGTCCCATAAAACGGTCACCATTTAAATGTATCATATGCTCTGGCGATTCAAATAACCAAACCTCTGTTTCTTCCAGAAGGCTTTAAAACTCGAAACATCTCGGCAACCAGTTCCTTATAGAAAGCAAGATAATCTTCTATAGCCAACCTGTCCTCATACTCTTTTCCAACATTTGAAACTATTAAATCTATACTTTCAGATTCAAGTTGTTTTAAAAATTCCAAACTATCTCCAGTAATAATCTTACTCTTAGTAGCATATTCTTCAATATTTTTCAAATCCATATACCTCTTAGTTATTATTACTCTCTCTATTATACCAAAAAATTTACAATCTAAATCATAAGTACCAATCAGTTAAGAATTGTACTTTTTAACTCTGCTGATATGTCAAATGAAATTCCCGTGGTAGTAAATATAGAATCCAATAATATAGACTTCAACCATTCACTATGAAATATTTCGTTTAATTCATCACCAAGTTTAAGATCTAATTCTTCAATTTTTCTTGTTAATTCAAAAAAGTTATATTCCGATTTTCCTTTAAAAATTGGCTTACTATTGTATCCCGTTATTTTTTTTACATTATGAGTAGCACTAAAAAGATGAACTCTCAAAGAGGCATAATATCCTAACCAATACGTGTACAAACCTTTGTAATTATTAGGATTGCTAGCCATAGCTTCCGAAAGGTATCTCTTCTGTGGTTCTATAAAATTTGTTTCATGAAAGTAATCTTCAAAAAAAGTATCTTCGTTAACTAGTTTTAATGCTCCTTTCTTGTATAGAAAGTACATTGTAATCTCTCTTTCAATTTTCAACATTTTTTCCTCTGAAAAAATAACGCTAAATCTAGCCTTTTCTTCTTTTCGATTATTTGAATAAGTTGTTTGTTTTTCTAGATACTTTTTTAATAGTTTAACTCCATGATCAATGATCAAACAGTCATCATTATTATGTAATTCTCCATACAAAAGTTCAAGTTCCGCAATTTTATTTTCTTCTCTTAGATCAAAAAAATTTTTCATACTTAAATGACTACTCTTATTCTCTAAATAAAATTTATAGAGTATCCACTTATAAAAAGCTGGAATATCTGTGTCAGAAACTTTATTTGCCGCTATTAACGACTTTTTCAAATTTAATAAAAATTTATATTCAACAAAAGCTTCCGTATACTTTCGAAGATATAAAATTTCTCTTTTAATATCTTTGAAACTTCTCTTATCACAATCATTTTGAAATGAATTCTCAGAATCTAAAAAAAATTTAAAAAAACTTGTCATAATCACTTTCCTATAGAATATCCTAATTTATCTTCTAGTATGGGATATATAAAGCAATACATAAATAAAATAGTGTTATTTCGGAAAACTG
The DNA here is from genome assembly GCF_023109155.1 of Streptococcus oralis. Taxonomy (GTDB): domain Bacteria; phylum Bacillota; class Bacilli; order Lactobacillales; family Streptococcaceae; genus Streptococcus; species Streptococcus oralis_BZ. The sequence continues at coordinate 92,712 of NZ_JALDUA010000004.1, forward strand.
ATTATACACCCCTGTGTTTTAATTATATCATAAAACAAAGATACTGCAGTTCGATGTTTTTTAACTAAAGATGCTATGTCTTCACTCAATCAATATCATAGCAGACTCATTTGTCTATATTGATGCTTATAGAAGCCATGGAGGAAATAATATGGCAAAAATATCAAATCACGAAGAAGTTCTACAAGAAGCAGAGTATAATGAGACTCAAGTAGTTACAAATGTCCGTCAGGGTTACTATAAAAGTAAAGATGGCATTGACCATCTTTGGGTCATTCTCGAGTGTATAGATGAACTCATCTATGCTAACGCAGAAAAACTAGGTATAGATATATACGAGATACGCACTATCTCAGTCAAAGTTAGGAATCCTGATTCCCGAAACTGGCTCTCACTTACAGAAAAAACTATTGATGTTAGCTCCGCCACTGTCGTACCTATCATCAAAAATGACCAGCTTAAAGGTCTAGCTTTAAGCATTGAAAACTCGCAAATTCAAATGAGGTAAAACACATGAACATTTTATCGTTTTACGATCAAGACCAGATTTTTAATGAAATCTGGTCTAAAGAGATAGATAACCTTCTCCTCAATGGAGAAGAATCACTCAGAGGAACAGAAGCTACAACTGAACAATATAGCATAGAAGATTACTTTTTAGCAGTCAAATGGCACATAACTTCTGTTCAGAAGATTAACGATGCTAAAATAGAAATTATAAAACAATCACTTTCAGCCTGGTATGCATTATATTTTAAAAAAATATACCCATATCTAGTAAATGTTTACAGTTTAAGGATTATAGACATTTATAGCACTGGTACAAATACTATTGAATTAGTAATCGTTATCGATAGTTCAGAAGCCCGATTACGAAACATAATCTAGTAGTTGACAAGTAGTATAATCTCAGATAGATTATACTACTTATTTTTAAGGAGTTTAATTATGAAACTTATATTAAAAATGATTATTCTAGTCTCTCTTTGGTATTTAACTATTTTTATATTGTTGTTGCTAAAGAGAAAAGCTGATTTTTATAGCGGAAAAGTAGTAAAAACAAACAAATTAAAGGTGGCTTCTTTACAAGTTCTACTATATCAGGTTGAAATGATTCTGTTATTGGCTAAATTTATATTTAATAAAGCCCAAATCTACTTCGAAGAGAAAAATACTCAAAATAGAAAAATGATAGTCCTCCAAAACGTAGTACATCATCTGAACCAGAATTTAAAAACCGAACTTGGTATCAAAATTGTCTCTCCTGCTACTAGTAACGGAATTGATATTTGGATTTATTTAGCAAATAATTTGAAAGATGCAGATAAAACTTTGTTAGAGGACTATTTTTCAGGAGTTTTATCAAAGTATACAGCTGAATTTGCTTTAGATATCCTCATCATAAAACAAAATGCAGGGGCTGGCTGGATAGCTACATTTGATATTAAGCCTGTTGCGGAAGCGACCTACAATCGAATGGCTCGAGCTTCTGAAGTAACCAACGAAGATAAGTATGATGAGGATATAGATATATGGTAGACAGTAAACCTTTACTTAAACGTGGAGGTGGAAAGATAGGATGGTCTATCCCAAGCCCCACCATAAATTTTTTAGTTCTAGGTAATGTTGGGAGTGGTAAATCTGTGGTAGCTAAAATGCTGGTCACCAATATATTTATGGAAAATCTCAAGAAACCGAAGCAACTTTCACCAATGTTAATTGTTTCTGAAATCAAACAGGAAGACTGGCTAGAATTTGAAGATAGTTCTAATGTTTTTCTAGGATGGAAAGCTCACAAAGCTATTGAAGTTGCCTACAATGAGATGATACGTCGCCAAGAGGACAGAACTATAGAACGAAACCCCTTAATTCTTTTGATTGAAGAAGTTACTGTTCTCATGAGTTCTCTTGAAGGGCAACAAAAATCAAAAATTCAAAAAATGCTTAAATCAATCATCCTCAGTGGTCGAAGTCGCTCAATATACTGTTGCTTTGTTTCCCAAGATCTGTTAGCACAAGACGGTATTGATACAAATCTCAGAAATCAATTTGGAGCTGTTCTAGGTTTAGGAAATATGGCATCTAGATCAGCAATCTCAAGTAGTATTTTTGACATAAAACCTGGACAAAAGCTAGAAGCTCTTCCAAACCGTTATGGTTGGTATCAAGAAATGAACGGCAGTCAACCTATAAAAGTTCAAGTTCGGAATGTTCGTGATTTTACTAAAATGAACAAAGTACTTAAGAAGATGCTCGAGCAGTATCAGCCACCAAATGAAAGTGCCTCAGAGGGTTAGGGTTGGCAAGCCGAAGTGCTTGTTCATTTTACCAACCCTAACCCTCTGAGGTGCAAACCTGCGGTAGGCAAAAAACATCTAAGATTTTAACTCTAACTATTCTTTACGCGTGGTTAGACTGGGCTTGTCAACTGTGTCTAACCCAGAATAGTTAAGAGAATAATTAGAATATGGAGTTTATTTATGAAAAACAAAAAACAAGCAAAACTGACTTGTGTAATGATTGCTCAACAGTTTGATTATCAATTTTGGATTGGCTGGGATAAAGATTTGATTCTTAGCAAATCTATAAAAGACATTTTAACTGAAATGGTTAATCGTGCTAATACTGTCGCAACTGTTTCAGAAGCATATGGGATAAAGCATGATAAAGATACTTTAGAACTATATGATTCTGAAACTGACTCTTTCTATCAAGAACTAAAATCAGAACACGGACATTTTTTACTTAAATTTTCGGAGGGAGCAACATTAATCGATTTAGCTCTGGCAATCGGAGTTGAACCGCAATACATCGAAAAAGCTAAGTCGGGACGATATGGCTACGATAATTTATTAGCTTATCTCATTCATTCAAAGGATCCTGATAAATTTCAATATTCATCAAGTGATGTTATTACGATTCTTGGCAAAGATTACTTAGAAATTTATAAAGAAAAATTTTCTTCTTGGTCTAAAGGGAGAACAAAGAAAGAAGTTAGAAATGCTTCGGAACAAATTGAATCATTAATTGCCAATATATTAAATGGAAAAATTACTAAGAGTGAGATTCTCTTATCCTCTAATCATTTACAATTATATGCGCTCTATAAAACAAAGATAAATGAGGCTTTCATAACTTTAGGGGAAGTAAAAGCTACCAGAACTAAGAAAGCACTTGAAAATGGAGAATTTAAAAAATCAATTTTTTTCATTACTGGAAAATCAGGGTTAGGAAAATCAGTTCTAGCTAAAGAATTGGTTAGGGATTTGATTCAATTAGCAGAAAATAATGAACAAAGTTGGTCAAGTGTCGTAACGGCTGGAACGAATATATTTGATGAAGTTAATGGAGAAGAAATTCTTTTACTTGATGATGTACGTGGAGATAGTTTAACTGCTTCTGATTGGCTAAAATTACTTGACCCATATAATATAAGTCCAATTTCTGCTCGCTATCATAATAAAATGGGAGCTGCAAGAGTGATTGTTATAACTAGTACCAAACACCCATTGGAGTTCTTCTTTAAAACTAAAGGGAATGAAATTGAGGATTTATCTCAATTTATCAGAAGATTTGATAGTTTAATCACTATTGAAAATACTGCTGAAACTACTCCCATAAGATACTTTCAGTCATTACCTAAGAAGGTTACCAATAGACGGGTTAAGATTCCATATAATGGATTTGAAACGTATTTAAGCTATGATTTTGAAAACAACTTTGAAATGAATAAGAAAGATTTATTAGATTTCCTAGTTGCTCAAGTTAGTCTCAATAATAAGTGGGATCTAGATAAAATAAAAAACTCCTCAGAAGACACTTTAGCGAGCAATTCTGATGAAGTAGGTACAGAAGATTCTAAATCTCCTGATAATTCAATTGTAGTACAATAGGGAGGATTTTATGCAAGTTATTTTACCAGATGAGCAAATTAATCAGATTCAGCACCTAATTTCTGAACTAATCAAGAAAGAAATTGAAATTAGGTTAAACAATAATAATCTTAACAGTCCGTTTTTAAATAAACAGCAGGCTTGCCACTATCTAGGCATCTCAAACAATACTCTAGATAGTTGGATTAAGAAAGGACTGCCTACAATAAAAATAGGCAAGACTATACGATTTAATAAAGAAGCCATTAATTCATGGCTTTACTCACAAAACTAGAAATATCTATATTTTTGTTTTATAATAGTCATGATATTTTCTGGTTCGATACACAAGGAGAATATCATGACTATCAGTAAGACAAAGAACGGAACTTATCGCTTAAAAGTCTATATCCCAATAGAAGCACGAATGCCACTTGGAATTGTCAATAGCAATTATTACGATAAGAGATTCAAAACAAGAAAGGAGGCAAGGCAAGCTGAGATAGACTTGCTTACCAAGTTAAATCAAATAGAAGATAATGAATTTTTAGGACTAGCAAAAGGAGATATTCTTTTCTCAGACTTCTATAACAATATCTGGTGGGACTCTTATAAAGCAGGACAAACTACATCTACTTCTAAACCACCAAGCAAGTCAACAATCGCTAATACAAAAACCTGTTTTGAAAAACATATACTGCCACTTCTTGGAAACTATACGATACAGTTTCTAAACCAAAATAAGCAAGTTATCCTAAATCTAATGACATCTAAGGCTAATGAATATGCGAATTTCAAATCTTTACGTAGCTATGTAATTTCTATTTTTGACTGGGCAGAAGAACTTGAATATATAGAAGCTAATAAAGTTGCAAAAATATTAAGAAGAATAAAGGCCACTAAAAAGATTCAACTTGCAGAGTCAAAGAAAGAGGAGGATTTATATCTAACTCATGAACAACTACAAGAATGGTTCTCAGCATTTCAAGAAGATTTAGATAATGATAAAATAACTCTGAAAGATTATGTCCTATTTTATCTCACTTTTTTCTTAGGTGATAGAAAATCTGAAACCTATGCTCTTCAATGGAAACATATCGACTTTTCAAAATCACAGATTCGGCTAATTCAAGCTTTAGATAGATATGGACAAGTAAAATCTACTAAGGGAAATAAGAAAACTATTTTCTCTATTTCTAATGACTTACTTCAGCTCCTTACCTCTTGGAAAGAGCAACAAAAATATGAACTAGCAAAGTTTGGCATCATCAGTAATCCAGAACAATTTGTTTTTACATATATCGACACAAGAGGAAATATCAACAAGCCTTTACACGCTGACTATCTAAACAATAAAATGAAAAGCATTAGAAAGCGACATAAAGGGCTGGCACATGCTACACCTCATAAACTGCGACATACAGGAGCGACACTTGCTAAACAAGCAGGAATGAAATTAAAAGATATTTCTGAAGCACTAACGCACAGCGACACAAGTACAACTCAAATTTATGTCAATACTTCTAATGTAGTTCCTCTTGCAGTTGGTGCATTAGCTTTAGAATCTCTAAATCAATAAGGTGAAAATAAGGTAAACTTTGAGGTAAACTTTTCAAAAAAACACGAAAAAAGCACCCATAAGGTAAACTTTTGAGTGCTTTGAAACGTTGATATAATCGTATTGATTAACGTTTTGAGAATTGTGATGCTTTACGAGCTTTCTTAAGACCTGGTTTCTTACGCTCAACTTTACGTGAGTCACGTGTAAGAAGTCCTGCGCGTTTCAATGAATCGCGGAAGTCTGGGTCTACTTGAAGAAGGGCACGAGCGATACCATGACGGATAGCTCCTGATTGACCAGCGTATCCACCACCAACAACGTTAACGAAAACGTCGTATGAACCTACAGTTGAAGTAACTGCGAATGGTTGGTTGATAACAAGACGAAGGTCAGCGTGTGGGATGTACTCTTCAACATCTTTTTTGTTAACAGTGATTTTACCAGTTCCTGGAACAAGGCGAACGCGTGCAACAGCGTTTTTACGACGTCCAGTACCTGCATATTGTGCTTGTGACATACTTTATTGTTCCTTTCCTTAGATAAGTCCTGAAATATCAAGAACTTCTGGTTGTTGTGCAGCGTGAGTGTGCTCAGCTCCAACGAATACTTTCAATTTCATACCTTGAGCGCGTCCAAGAGTATTGTGTGGAAGCATACCTTTAACTGATTTTTCGATCAAACGTACTGCATTTTTAGAACGAAGTTCACCAGCAGAGATTTGTTTCAATCCACCTGGGTGGTTTGAGTGAGTGTAGTAGATCTTATCAGTTGCTTTTTTACCAGTCAATTTAACTTTTTCAGCATTGATAACGATTACGAAGTCACCTGTATCAGTGTGTGGTGTGAATGTTGGTTTGTTTTTTCCGCGAAGTACGCTAGCAACAACTGCTGAAAGGCGTCCAAGAGGTACATCAGTTGCGTCAACAACGTACCATTTGCGTTCTACTTGGCCTGGTTTAGCCATGAATGTAGTTTTGTTCATGATTTCTCCTATATGAATATCGTTTTTGTTTACAGGGCGGATGTTCCGGTCCGCGGGGTATTTGAAAGGTTCCGGGGCCTTACAAATGGGGTAAACAATACCGTCTACTATCATACCAAATTTTACTACTAAAAGTCAATAGATATGAAAAATATTTTTGCCGATTTCAGTGTTTAACATCTAGAAAAACCTCGCTTTTGCGAGGCTCTCCTATTTATAAGCTAAGGCACGTTTAAAGGTTTTCCAGATTCCCAAATCATCTGTTTGAAGGACTAGACTAGCATACATGCGGCCGATAAAGGCTGTTGCAGTGACCGCAAAAACAACCGTTATGGCAAGCGAAATCCAAGCTTCTAGACCACTTGCATACCCATTTATAGCTCTAAACGGCATAAAGAAGGTCGAGATGAAAGGAATATAGGAACCAATTTTCAGAACTAAATTGTCCCCAGCAGCACCTAGAGAAGTCACACCGACAAATCCTGCTATAATCAAGATCATCAATGGCGACAAGGCCTTTCCTGAATCCTCAGGGCGAGAAACCATAGAACCTAGGAAGGCTGCTAAAACAACGTACATAAAGAGGCTAACCAAGACAAACAATAAGGTATTGAGCGAGAAGGCCTCTCCTATATGGTTTAAAATACCAGATTGTGCCAAGATTGGTAGGTCCTTAAAGAGCAGAATGGCAGCCAGCCCACCCACGACGTAAATGCCAATATGAGTCAAAATCACAAGAAGCAGAGCCAGCATGCGAGCGTAGAAATAATGACTAGCTCGGATACTAGAGAAGACCACCTCCATGATTTTGGTTCCTTTCTCGCTAGCTACTTCCTGAGCAGTGACACTAGCATAAGTAATCAAGATCATATAAAGGAAGAAGCCAAGCCCTGCGGCCGCAATGGTTTGAACAATTTTTTTGTTTTCCTTAGATTCATCAATCTTCTCAGTAAAATCAACGGTTTGACTCAGGCGTTTTTCCTGCTCTTGGGACAAATTGGCCGCCGAGCGATTGAGTTGGTATTGAAGCTCATTGAGTTTATTGGTTACTGCTAGCTTGATGCCTGTTTCAAGAGAAGTTTCACCATGGTAAACGGCTTTGATGACACTATCCTCTTGATCAATGGTTAGGTAACCCTTGATTTTTTCATCCTTGATAGCAGCTTGAGCACTGGCTTCATCTTGATAGTCAAAGTTAATACCATTGGTACCCTTGAGCCCTTCTTCCACAGATGGTACAGTTGTCACTACTGCTATCTTACTATTCTTGGCCATAGACGACCCTTGGAGATAGCCGATTCCTACAGACAAACCTAAAAAGAGGAAAGGCGAAATCACCATAAAGAAGAAACTCCAGGACTTGACATGTCGCAGATAAGTTTCTTTAATAACTACCCACATATTTCTCATACTTCCACCCCTGATTCTAGTTTAAAGATTTCATCGATTGTTGGAGCTTGTTGGTCAAAGGTCGCGATGTATTGACCTTGAGTAAGAATCGGGAAGAGTTCTCTACCAGCGTTCTCATCATCTAGGATCAATTTCCAACTGCCTTGCTTGGTCAAGCTCACCTGTTTAACATGAGGAAGTTTTTCCAGTTCTTCCTTGCTTCGTTCACTTGAAACAAAGAGACGTGTTTTACCGTATTGATTGCGGACTTCCTGGACCGGTCCATGCAAGACTACACGCCCATCTCGAATCATGAGAATATCATCGCAAAGCTCCTCGACATTGGTCATGACATGGTCTGAGAAGATAATGGTCGCACCACGCTCTTTTTCTTTTAAGATGACCTGCTTGAGCAGCTCAGTATTGACTGGATCCAGACCACTAAAAGGCTCATCCAGGATAATCAAGTCAGGCTCATGGATTAGAGTAATAATCAGTTGGATTTTCTGCTGATTCCCTTTTGAGAGACTCTTGATTTTGTCGGTCAATTTGCCCTTCACTTCGAGTTTTTCCATCCATTGAGGGAGTTTCTCCTTGACCTCCTTGGCATCCATGCCCTTTAGAGTCGCCAAGTAGCGAACTTGTTCAAGGACTGTCAGCTTGGGCATGAGGCTGCGTTCCTCAGGCAGATAACCAATCCGAGCATAGGTTTCCTGACGAATATCCTGCCCATCCAGACTGATCTCTCCTTGATACTCTAAAAATTTCAACATACTGTGGAAAATCGTTGTTTTCCCAGCACCATTCTTCCCGACCAAGCCCAGAATCCTTCCTGGACTTGCCTGAAAATCGACACCAAACAAGACTTGCTTGGGACCGAAACTTTTCTCTAGACTTCTTACTTCTAACATTTTCCACCTCCGAGATATGTTGCACTTATTATACTCCTTTTTGACAGCCTTTACAACGATTTATGTCCATTTTTAACATGATATTTTATAGTTAAAAATACCGTTTCTAAGGATTTTAAGTGCTTCAGTGTTAGCTTTAGTATAACTCATGAAAGACTGTCTGGGAAGATGTTTTTCTCAACTGTCGCTTTTTATTCCTGAACGGGCATTTTAAGAATTTAAAAATCCACCCCGAAGGATGGATTGATGAGTTAACGTACTTCTGCACTCACTTTTTCTTCGAGTGATGCTTGGATTTTTTCCATGTAGCGTGCGACTTCTTCGTCTGTCAAACTGTCTTCTGGATTTTGGAAGGTCAAGCTATAGCCCATTGACTTCATACCAAGTCCTAGTTTTTCGCCTGAGAAGACGTCAAAGAGTTTGATATCTGTCAAACGTTTCACGCCTGCAGCTTGGATGGCATCAACAACTTCTTGATGGCTAATTTCTGCCTTGAGAAGAAGGGCAATATCACGGCTGACTGCTGGGAATTTCGTGATTTCCACAAATGGAGCAGCAGGTTGGAGCACAGCTTCGATGGCTGAAAGGTCGAGCTCCGCTACATACGTTTCTGGAATATCATAAGCCTTAGCAGTGACTGGATGCACTTGGCCAAGGAAACCAAGAACTTGGTCACCGAGCGAAATCACGGCTGTACGTCCTGGGTGAAGGCTAGCAATCTCAGCTGTTGCTGTATAAGTCACTGCAAGTCCCAAACGAGCAAAGAGGGCTTCAAGGATTCCCTTAGCATAGAAGAAATCAACTGGAACTGCTGCCGTTTGGAAATCTTTTTCTGCAACCAAGCCGGTTAAGGCAAAGGCAAAACTGTTGATTTCGTTTGGAAGTTCTTCTTTTGGATTGCCTGTTTGTTCAAAGACTTTTCCAATCTCGTAAAGAGCCAAATTTTTGTTCTTACGAGCCACGTTATAGGCTACCGTATCAAGGATACCAGAAATCATATTTTGACGAAGGACAGAACGGTCCACTGTCATTGGCCACATGAGTTCTGTAAGGTTACTTGGTTGAGCCGTAAACTCAACTGCTTTTTCAGGCGTTGTTAGAGCGTAGGTGATGATTTCTGTCAAACCAGCTCCTTCAGCAATGGTACGAACTTGGCGACGAAGTTTCTGTGTCGAAGTCAATTCACCTGCTGTACCGTCATCTTTTGGAAGGCTGGTTGGCAAGCGGTCGTAACCGTAGATACGGGCAATTTCTTCAAAGAGGTCTGCCTCGATGGTAATATCCCAACGACGACGTGGAACGCTGACAGTGAAAGCTTCCGCATTTCCAGAAAGTCCAAAGCCAAGACGACGGAAAACGTCTTCTACATCAGCATAGGAAAGTTCTGTACCAAGGACACGATTAACGTCTGCAAGAGTCGAAGAAACTTCCACATCAGAAGTATCAAGTGCGCCTGCTGAAACGATGCCCTTACGCACTGTCGCACCTGCAAGATCAGCAATCATGCTAGCCGCCGCATCAAGGGCTTCGTTAACAGTTGCCACATTGATGCCTTTTTCAAAGCGAGAAGATGATTCCGAACGAAGGTTGAGGCGTCCGCTAGTCTTGCGGATGGATTTGCCATTGAAAACAGCTGCTTCAAGGACCACACGACTAGATTTTTCAGAGATTTCTGTAGCTTGTCCGCCCATAACACCTGCAAGGGCAACTGGCTTGTCTGCGACAGTGATGACTAGGTCAGTTTCTGCAAGTTCACGTTCTTCACCGTCCAAGGTCACTAATTTTTCACCAGCACACGCTTCACGCACACGGATATCAGTCCCTTCAAAGGTATCCAAGTCAAAGGCATGCATAGGTTGACCAAAGTAGAGCAGGATGTAGTTGGTTACGTCTACTACGTTATTGATTGGACGGATGCCTTCATTCATGAGGATATTTTGCAACCATTGTGGACTTGGTGCGATGGTCACATTATCCAAGATACGGACCGCATAGTAAGGCGCCTTATCTGTCTCAATGCCTACAGAAAGGGCGTCTGCTGCAGCTTCATTTGTTTCTGTTAAGGTAAATTCTTTGAAGTTGACTGCCTTGTCATAGATGGCTGCCACTTCGTGAGCCACCCCACGCATAGATAGAGCGTCTGCACGGTTTGGTGTAATAGAAAGTTCGATAATTTCATCATCCAAGTCTAGATATGAGAAGACTTCCTCACCTGGTACTGCATCTTGAGGCAAGATTTGGATTCCATCTGCGAATTCCTTAGGCACAACCGAGTCAGAAATTCCCAATTCACCAAGGGAACAAATCATTCCAAGTGACTCCAAACCACGGATTTTCCCTTTTTTAATCTTGTAATTGTCAGCAATACGAGCTCCTGGAAGAGCCACCATGACCTTAATCCCAGCACGTACATTTGGAGCACCACAAACAATCTGACGGGCTTCTTCTTCGCCAACATTAACCTGACAGACATGCAAGTGTGTTTCTGGCACATCTTCGCAAGACAAGACCTCACCGACGACAATTTTTGAGAGACCAGCAGCCGGTGATTCGACACCTTCGACCTCGATCCCTGTAGTTGACATTTTCTCAGCCAACTCTTGTGATGGCACATCAATGTCCACCAATTCTTTTAACCATTTATAAGATACAAGCATAATTTAGTTCTCCAGAATGACAGTTGCCACTCTAGTTTTTTCCTTTCCTATCATTTCAATAGAAGAATTCTCTTCTTACCTTAATTTCTTTTTCAGTAACCAATCTGTATCTACTTTTTGACCAACCATAAAACTATGTTGACTAAATTTCTCAAAACCATATCGGTTATAAAACGCTTGAGCTTTTGTATTATGCTCCCAAACACCCAACCAAGCCCAGGAAAAACTATTTTTGGTAGCAAGTTCAAGAGCGAATTCAAACAGTTGCTTACCTAGTCCAAATCCTTGGAATTTTTGTAGCATATAGAGGCGTTGAATTTCAAAAGCATCCTCTAATTCTCTCTCAGTCTGAGCACTTCCCCAGTTGACTTTGAGAAAACCAGCTATCTCCTCTTCATGCATAATGAAATAGGTTTCGGAATCTGGATTTTCCAACTCAGTTGACAAAACTCTCAGACTATAAGCCTCTTCAAAGTATTCCTGTAACTGCTCTTCCGTATTATCATGAGCAAATGTTTCACGAAAGGTTTGTTTGGCAATTTTAGCCAACACCTCAACATCTGCCTTTTCTACTTTTCTAATCATTATTTAAACTGTTCTGAGAAGCGGACATCCCCTTGGTAGAATCCACGGATATCGTTGATTCCGTAACGGAGCATAGCTACACGTTCTTGACCAAGACCAAAGGCAAAACCAGAGTGAACCGTTGCATCAATACCACTCATCTCAAGGACACGTGGGTGAACCATACCGGCACCCATAATCTCGATCCAACCTGTTTTCTTACATACATTACAGCCTTCTCCACCACACTTGAAGCAGGAAACATCCACCTCAACAGATGGCTCTGTGAATGGGAAATAAGATGGACGCAGACGGATCTGACGCTCTTCACCGAACATCTTTTGGACGATCAACTGAAGCGTTCCTTGAAGGTCAGCCATAGAGATGTTTTTCCCAACAACCAATCCTTCGATTTGGTGGAATTGGTGACTATGGGTCGCATCGTCTGTGTCACGACGGAACACACGTCCTGGTGAGATCATCTTCAAAGGACCTTTTGAAAAATCATGAGCATCCATAGCACGGGCCTGAACTGGAGACGTGTGAGTACGGAGTAAGATTTCTTCTGTGATGTAGAAAGTATCCTGCATATCGCGAGCTGGGTGATCTTTTGGAAGGTTCATACGCTCAAAGTTGTAGTAGTCTTGCTCCACTTCAAAACCATCCACGACTTGGTAACCCATCCCGATGAAAATATCTTCGATTTCTTCACTTGTTTGTGTCAAAACGTGACGGTGACCAACCGCAACTGGGCGACCTGGAAGTGTCACATCGATACTCTCGCTAGCTAGTTGAGCTGCGACTTTCTTTTCTTCCAAGAGCTTAGCTGTTTCTTCAAAGGCTGCCGTCAAGACATCACGAGCTTCATTAACATGTTTCCCGATGATTGGGCGCATCTCAGCAGAGACATCTTTCATCCCTTTGAGGATTTCCGTAAGCGACCCTTTTTTACCAAGGACAGAGACACGCAAATCTTGCATCTCTTTTTCATTTTCAGCAGTAATCTGCTTCAAGCTAGCCAGCGTTTCTTCGCGAAGCGATTTTAATTGTTCTTCAATAGTTGACATAATTCCTCCATCAGTCTCTCGTAGATAAAAAGAAAACCACATGCCAAAAACTCCACTCGGAGCGTTGACACGCGGTACCATCCGTTTTCATCTGACAAGTCAGACCTTCATTTCTAAATCCATGCGCAAGTGAATTCACCCAGCTTTCATATAGAGAGCTTGCAGTCACGGCTCTCCTCCCTGATATACTTCCCTTGAGTTACTAGTCTTGCGGATTCCTATTCAATTACTACTTAGTTTATCAGATTTTTACCATTCTTGCAAGACCTATCTCACTTCTGCTTTCCTTTAAATCGCCATTGGAAGCGAAGCTTGTCATAGAAAGGAAATTCGATAAACAAGACTCCCAAGCCCACACAGAGACTGGCAAGAACATCTGATGGGTAATGAACTCCCAGATAGATCCGAGATAACAGTACACTGACGAGGTAGAAGCCAAGGACGATTTGCACAATTTTTCTCCAAACCGGATCTTTAATCCGTTGACTGAGAATGACAATCAAAGTCCCTACCATCAGCGTCACCGCCAGAGAATGCCCACTTGGAAAAGAAAATCCCTTCTCCTCTACCAAGTGTAAAATAGCTGGCCGTGGGCGCTGGTAGATATTTTTAAAGGTCACGATTAAAAGACCAGCTAAGGCTAGATTACCCGCCATGAAGTAGCTTTCTATCTTCCACTGCTTACGATAAAAGATAAAGGCTGCGATGGCAACCCAGGTGATGATTACTGGGATATCAATCAAATGCGTAAGCGTACGGAATAGAACTGTCAAATAATCTGGCAAGTCCCCACGAAGAGCCGTCTGAATCGGTTGATCAAAACCGACCAGCGTTTCAGGATAGAACTTAACCATATAGCCAAGAAGGACGAAAAGTAAAAGGGCAAAACTGCCCTTCATTAAAAATGTTTGTTTATCTCTCATAATGTTTTAAGGTTGGTTTCAAGAGGACGTACAACAACCAGAATGAAACGGCAAAGATTACACCCTCAATCAAGTTGAAAGGTAATACCATGGTCATGAGGTAGTTGGAAAGTCCCATAATTTTTCCAATATCAAAGTTGGCAAACTGCGCGTATAAAGGAACCGCATAGACATAGTTGAGAACCAACATGGCAGAAGTCAATCCAAAAGTTCCCGCTAGAGATGCTAGTAGGAAACGAAGGATGCTGCGTTCCTTTTTCCAAATCATAGCAAATACGATGACAAAAACTCCCAAGGCTACAATATTCATTGGCAACCCAATGTAAGTATTCACGCCCTGACTATTGAGAAGTAACTTCAAGAGTGATCGCAGCAAGAGAATCCCTAGAGCAGCAGGCAAATCCATCACCACCAAGCCCACAAGGACTGGCAAGATACTAAACTCGATCTTGAGGAAGGTCGCCGCTGGCAAGAGCGGAAAGTCAAAGTACATCAACACAAATGAAATGGCTGATAAAATCGCAATGGTCGAAAGTCGACGTGTGTTTGTCATAACAGGTTCCTCCAATTTTCTATAAAATCAGAAGAAGTTGGAAAGGATCCCTCTATCTATTCTCACTTTTTATATCCCAAAAGTTCCCTCTCACTCTTTTGAGCAAGCGGTTGCAATTCATCTATAAACTCATCAGAACAGACAAAGCCATTCTTTCGTCTTCTCCCATCCAGACTATACTGTCGGTTGTGGAATCGCACCACATCAGCTTGCGCTCGCGGACTTATTTGGCTAAGATATTTTAGATTTATCTAAGCGTCGCAGTCGAAGATAATACTTAAAGTATATCGAGACAAGACAACGACGAGAAAGCTAAATTAGCTAGTCAAAATTACCGCCGGTCGGGAATCTCACCCTGCCCTGAAGACCCTTTAATCATAACAAAAAACGCTTGCAAGTGCAAGCATTTTGTTTATTTCAATTTATCCGCTTCATAGGTGTGAACGAGCTCTAAACCAGCAAAATTTTGTTGACGAAGAGCCTCATAGACAATCATGCAGACCGTATTAGACACATTGAGGCTACGGACATGTTCATCATTCATAGGAATACGGAGAGCCTTCTCTGGATGTTCACGCATAAAGTCCTCAGGCAAGCCCTTGTCTTCACGTCCAAAGAGAAAATAATGGTCCTCGTCCGTCGATAAATCTGCCTCAGAATAGACCTTTTCTGCAAATTTCGAAATCAGGTAGACTTGCCCTTTCATCTGAGACATGAAATCTTCCAAACTGTCATAAAAATAAATCTCTAACTTATCCCAGTAGTCCAAACCAGCCCGCTTCATCTTGCGATCATCGATAGGAAAGCCCATAGGCTTGATGATGTGGAGGGGAGAATTGGTCGCAGCGCAAGTACGCGCAATGTTACCTGTATTTTGTGGAATCTGAGGTTCAAATAATACAATGTGATTTGTCATGACTGGCTTCCTTTTATCATTGCAAAAAAATAGCCACACTGCCCGGAGTCAAGCTCAGCAAACAGCGTGGTTAAGGCGTCGTTAACTTACCTCACAACAGGTTTGAAGTAAATCAGCGAAACTACTTCCTTAGTATAACACTTTCAGAATCATTGTCAATAGAAACGACTTGATTTTTTTACTTTTTTTTGATGATATTTTCATGTTTGGTCATTCCCTTTCTGAAAAGGTATGGTAAAAGAGCCAAATCACTTCAAATCGGAGCCATCGTTATAGAAGTTAAACAAATGTATCTTCAAAAACTTGAAAAAGGCCTTTCTTGTCCTAAAAATCGCCTTAGCAAGTGCATTTTTTGCTAAAAAAGGGTATGATAGTTACATCATGAAAAAGTAGGTTTTTTATATGAAAATTGTCCTTGTTGGCGGAGGGAAAGTTGGTTTCGCCCTCTGTCGTTCACTGGTTGCAGAAAACCATGACGTTGTCCTCATCGAACAAGATGAGGCTGTCCTCAATCACATTGTCAGTCGCTATGATATCATAGGTCTCCTTGGAAATGGTGCTGACTTTGCCATCTTGGAGCAAGCCGGTGTTCAAGAGTGCGATATCTTTATCGCCCTAACCGAATACGATGAAGTGAATATGATTTCGGCGGTACTTGCTAAAAAAATGGGCGCTAAAGAAACCATCGTTCGGGTACGAAATCCTGAATACTCCAATGCCTATTTTAAAGAGAAAAATATTCTTGGATTCTCACTTATCGTTAACCCAGAACTCCTAGCAGCGCGTGCGATCTCAAATATCATTGATTTCCCTAATGCCCTCTCTGTCGAACGATTTGCTGGAGGTCGGGTCAGTCTCATGGAGTTTGTTGTCAAGGATTCTAGCGGTCTTTGTCAAATGCCAATCTCAGACTTCCGTAAAAAATTTGGGAATATTATTGTCTGTGCTATGGAGAGAGATCATCAACTGATGATCCCAAGTGGTGATGTCATTATCCAAGACAAGGATAGGATTTTTGTTACGGGAAATCGTGTAGATATGATGCTTTTCCATAACTATTTTAAATCTCGTGCAGTGAAAAGCTTACTTATCGTTGGAGCTGGAAAGATTGCTTATTATCTACTCGGCATTTTAAAAGACAGTCGCATTGATACCAAGGTCATCGAGATCAATCCTGAAAGAGCTCGTTTTTTCAGCGAAAAGTTCCCCAATCTCTATATTGTCCAAGGAGATGGAACTGCAAAAGACATTTTGCTGGAAGAAAGTGCTCCCCACTATGATGCAGTCGCAACCTTGACTGGGGTTGATGAGGAAAATATCATCACTTCTATGTTTCTTGACCGAGTTGGCGTCCATAAGAATATCACCAAGGTCAACCGAACAAGCCTTTTAGAGATTATCCACGCGCCTGATTTTTCGAGTATCATCACACCAAAAAGCATCGCAGTGGATACCATTATGCACTTTATCCGTGGTCGAGTAAACGCTCAGTATTCAGATCTTCAAGCCATGCACCATCTAGCAAACGGTCAAATTGAAACTCTCCAATTCCAAATCAAGGAAGCTAATAAAATGACTGCCAAACCTCTATCACAGTTGAAATTGAAAAAAGGAGTTCTCATTGCAGCCATTATCCGAAAAGGAAAAACAATCTTCCCTACTGGAGAGGATATGCTTGAGGTGGGAGATAAGTTACTCGTGACGACCTTATTGCCAAACATCACCAAAATTTATGATTTGATTGAGAGGTAAAAAATGAATAAAAGTATGATTCGTTACCTCCTCTCAAAACTTCTCTTGATTGAGGCTGTTCTCCTCCTAGTTCCTGTTAGTGTAGCGATCTATTACCAAGAATCCAGTCAAGTATTTATCGCTCTCTTTTCTACGATTGGAATTTTAGTCCTTCTCGGTGGTCTAGGCGTTTTACGGAAACCGAAAAATCAACGGATTTATGCCAAGGAAGGGGTCTTAATTGTTGCCCTCTGTTGGATTCTATGGTCTTTCTTTGGTGGACTCCCCTTTGTCTTTTCAGGACAAATCCCAAGCGTCATCGATGCCTTCTTTGAAATCAGTTCTGGATTTACGACTACAGGAGCAACTATTCTGAACGATGTTTCCGTTCTCACTCGTTCCCTCCTCTTCTGGCGAAGTTTCACCCACTTGATCGGAGGGATGGGGGTACTCGTCTTTGCACTTGCCATTATGGATAATGCAAAGAATAGTCACTTGGAGGTGATGAAGGCTGAGGTCCCTGGACCCGTCTTTGGCAAGGTCGTATCCAAGCTAAAAAACACTGCCCAGATTCTCTATCTGCTTTATCTGGCTCTCTTCTCCCTTTTTGTGGTTATCTACTACCTAGCAGGCATGCCTCTCTATGATAGTTTTGTCATCGCTATGGGAACGGCAGGAACTGGGGGCTTTACCGTCTATAACGACGGAATTGCCCACTATGGTAGCTCACTCATCACCTATCTAGTTAGTATCGGAGTGTTGGTTTTTGGGGTTAACTTCAATCTCTACTACTACCTCATGCTCCGTCGGGTTAAGGCTTTCTTTGGAGATGAAGAACTACGAGCATATATCATCATTGTTCTAGTTTCTACCGGCTTGATTACGCTTAATACGCTCCACCTCTATCAAGGTGTCTCTAAGAGTGTTGAAATGGCCTTCTTCCAGGTTTCCAATATCATCACGACAACAGGTTTTGGTTACGGAGATATTACCAACTGGCCCCTCTTCTCCCAATTTATCCTCCTCTTCCTCATGGGAATCGGTGGATCAGCTGGCTCAACTGCAGGTGGTCTTAAGGTAATCAGAGGACTTATCCTCTCTAAAATCGCAAAAAATCAGATTTTGTCCACTTTATCCCCTCACCGTGTTTTGACTCTACACGTCAATAAAACTGTGATTGATAAGGATACCCAGCACAAGATTCTTAAATATTTTGCTATCTATATGATGATTATTCTCTCTCTCATCTTTATCGTCAGTCTTGATAGCAATGATTTTCTAGTCGTAACCAGTGCTGTCTTCAGCTGTTTTAACAATATCGGACCTATTCTAGGTACGACCTCGAGTTTTGCCATCTTTAGCCCCATCTCTAAAATCCTCCTCTCCTTTGCAATGATTGCAGGTCGCTTAGAGATTTACCCAATTTTGCTACTCTTTATGAGACGTACCTGGTCTAAACGCTAATGATAATACAATTCCCCTTTTACAAGCTAGTAGAAGGGGAAATTTTTCTATAAAAAATGAGAAGACCTTTCGGTCCTCTCCTAGTCTGTTTATTTTTTAAGAGCTTCTTTGTATCGAGCAACTTCTGCTTGGTTAGCCCAAACATAGTGACCTGGACGAATCTCTACCATAGATGGCTTGTCTGTCTCATAGTCATGTTGGTCAGGATCGTAAACTTTCAAGACCTTCTTGCGTTCCAAGATTGGATCTGGAATCGGTACAGCAGATAGAAGCGCTTGAGTGTATGGGTGGACAGGATTGTTAAACAACTCCTCTGTCTCCGCCACTTCGACGATAACTCCCTTATAGATAACCGCGATACGATCTGAGATAAAGCGAACAACTGACAAGTCATGCGCGATAAAGAGATAGGTCAAGCCCAACTCTTTTTGGAACTTCTTGAGCAAGTTCAAGACTTGCGCACGCACTGATACGTCCAAGGCTGAAATTGGCTCATCCGCAATAACGAAATCAGGTTCCATCACAAGGGCACGGGCAATCCCGATACGTTGACGTTGACCACCAGAAAACTCATGTGGATAACGGGTCAAGTGTTCTTTCAAAAGTCCAACTTCATGAATCATCTTTTGAACTTTTTCTTTTCGATCTTCTTCATCTTTAAACAAGTGATAGTTGTAAAGACCTTCAGAGATGATATAGTCAACTGTTGCACGCTCATTCAAGCTGGCTGCAGGGTCCTGGAAAATCATCTGGATACGACGGATCAAGTCTGATGATTCCTTATGAGATTTTTTCCCATTAATTTTATGACCATCAAAGATGATTTCACCTTTACTAGTATTATTTAGACCAATAATGGCACGACCAATGGTTGTTTTCCCACTACCAGACTCACCAACAAGAGAGAAGGTTTCTCCCTTGTTGATAAAGAAGTTAGCGTTTTTAACTGCGACAAACTTCTTACTTCCTTCACCGAAGGAAATTTCTAAATCTTTAATTTCTACTAATTTTTCAGACATTTCCTTCCTCCTAGTCTTCTAGATGAGCAAAGCCCATTTTATCACGAATCTTGTCATGCAAATCTGCAATGACCCCAGGTTTTTCAACTTTAGGAGCATTCTCATGAAGCAACCAAGTCTTAGCCCAGTGGGTATCCGTGACTGAAAACTGAGGTGCTTTCTGTTCAAAGTCAATTTGCATCGCATAATCTGAACGAAGGGCAAAGGCATCACCTTTCAACTCAGTATAAAGAGACGGTGGTGTTCCTGGGATAGAGTACAATTCCCCTTTATCATCAGCAAGCTGAGGCAAGCTAGACAAGAGACTCCAAGTATATGGATGACGTGGGTCGTAGAAAACTTCCTCAACAGTTCCATATTCTACAATTTCACCAGCATACATAACCGCTACCTTATCGGCAATACTTGCTACCACACCAAGGTCATGGGTGATAAAGATAATGGTAAAGTGGTACTCATTTTGCAAGGTTTTAAGCAAATCAATGATTTGCGCTTGAATGGTAACGTCAAGGGCCGTTGTTGGCTCGTCACAGATCAAGATATCTGGACGACAGGCAAGGGCAATCGCGATAACGATACGTTGACGCATCCCTCCAGAATATTGGAAAGGATACTCATCAAAACGTTTTTCAGCGTCTGGAATTCCGACCTTATTCATATAGTCGATTGCCATCTCTTTGGCTTCCTTAGCTGTTTTCCCTTGGTGTTTAACGATAACTTCAGTGATTTGGCTACCGATTGTATTGATTGGGTCCAAACTTGTCATAGGATCTTGGAAGATGGTCGCAATTTTAGCACCACGAATCTTCTCCCAATCCTTGTTAGAAGTCAAGGCTGTCAAGTCTTGTCCACGATAGTCGATACTTCCTTGGGCAATACGTCCATTATCTTCTAACATACCTGTAAAGGTTTTTGTTAAAACAGATTTACCAGAACCTGACTCACCTACCAAGGCAAGAACTTCCCCTTCAATCAGGTCTAGAGAAACTCCTCGGATAGCTGTCAGAACTTTGTCACGAACGTCAAATTCCACGACAATATCACGAGCAGTCAAAATTACATTATTTTCTTTTGTCATGTCTACTCCTATCTATGTGTACGTGGATCACTAGCATCCGCTAGGTTTTGACCAACAACGAAGAGAGATAGGGACACCAAGATCAAGGTTGTCAACGGAATCCAGAATAAGTAAGCGTTGGTCGTAACGTTTTGTGAGTAATCTGAGATCAAACGTCCCAAACTTGGCACTGTTACAGGCAATCCCAATCCAAAGAAGGAAAGGAAGGCTTCATAAGAGATGAAGCTTGGCAACATCAAGGTCATCGTAGAAACAATAACGGATACCAATTGTGGCATGATATTTTTAACAATGATTTTAAAGGTTGGTGTTCCAAGTGTTTGAGAAGCAAGGTTGTATTCCAAATCACGGTAACGCATGATTTGGATACGAATCATATAAGCAATCCCAATCCAAGTTGTCACACTCATGGCAAAAATCAAATTCCAGAAACCAGCACCGATTGAGTAAGTCAAGACAATGACAATCAAGAGAGATGGAATGTTTGAAATAATGTTATAAACTTCCATCATGACACGGTCAACGGATTTTGAAATTCCCCAAATTCCACCAACAATAACCCCAATTACAAGGTTGATAAAAGTTGCAATTACAGAGATGAGGATAGAGTTACGCGCACCAAACCAAACCCCGTCAAACAAGGATTTACCATTGCTATCTGTACCAAACCAATGTTCAGCATTGGGCTTGATAAAACGAGCAGAGAAGTCATTGACCTTACTTACATCGTTGAAGTCAAAGTTTGAGAACATTGGGTAAATAAAACTCATCAAGATAATGGCAACCAAAATCCCCAACATAATGACTGTTGATTTTTTCTTTAGAAATTGTCTAAATACAGAACCCCAGTATGAATAGGCAGGGGCGTCAATTGTTTCAGAGGCAAAATCGTCACGTTTTACGAACTGAAATTTTTCTTTATCGATTGTTGACATTATTTGCCTCCTTTCTCTGTCAATTTAATACGTGGGTCAAGCATGGTCATCCAGATATCTCCTACAAAGAGTGAGAAGATAGAAATACATGTGAAGATGAAGACAAGACCAACTACCATTGAGTTATTTGATGCCTTAACAGAGTCAATCAACATTTTACCCATACCTGGGAAAGCAAAGACTGTTTCTGTCAATGTTGCACCACCGATAACCCCGATTACGGCACCAGGAATACCTGAAACCAAAGGAACCATGGCGTTTTTAAAGATGTGTTTATTTGAAATTTCTTTTTCAGACAAACCTTTGGCACGCGCAAAACGTACAAAGTCCTGAGATTGCAAGTCGATCATGTAACGACGAATCCAGATAGCTGTACTTGGCGCACCCAACAAACCTAGAATGACTGCTGGCAAGACATAAGAACGCCAATCTCCAGCTCCCAAAATAGGGAATGAATCTGGAAGACCAATAGATGATCCAATCAAGCGGACGATGTAAACCAAGGCAATCGTTGGAAGTGCAAGCAAGAAGGTTAGAGCACCTGTCGAGAAGCTATCAATCCAAGTATTCTTGTGGCGAGCCATAGCAGATCCAAGTGGAATCGCAATCGCATACGAAATAATCAAACCAATCAAACCAGCAACCGCTGAGCTTGCGATCATTGAAGGATATTGATA
This sequence comes from Streptococcus oralis, assembly GCF_023109155.1. Taxonomy (GTDB): domain Bacteria; phylum Bacillota; class Bacilli; order Lactobacillales; family Streptococcaceae; genus Streptococcus; species Streptococcus oralis_BZ. The sequence continues at coordinate 115,011 of NZ_JALDUA010000004.1, forward strand.
ATTGCTTTCTGTAGCTGTATATGGATCGTCTTTACCATAGTTGGCTACTTCACGCGCATCTGCTTGACTTGGAGATTTGTAAGTACGAGAGTAAATATCTACAGATGAAGTCTTTTTACCTGTAGGGAATTGAACTTCTGATGTCTTAGTTTGTCCCTGACCTTGTGTGATAACTTGAAGCACTGGTGTGTTTGCATAAGTTGGGTAAGAATCTCCCAAGTTAATGTTCACAAAGTTTTGGTGTACAAATGGGAATTGATTGTTGAAATACAAAAGGTATTTGTGTTTTGTACCTGAACCAACCAATGACCAACCGATAGCAGGGTCATTTTCAAAACGAAGATAACGTTGCAAGTTTGGATTTTCAGGGTCTTGAATTTTGTTTGGATGATCAATATCAATCAAGTTCGCATAGAATTTGAAAACACGTTCAAAAATCGGAATTTCACGCGTAGCATAGAATTGACCACTTTCTGAGAACACACCAAGTGTCCAACCATTTCCTAGTTGGTTGATGTATTTTTCGTAGATTGCCTTATTGGTATCATTGGCATCCACTGTTACAGATGAGTCCATCGTGCTCGCTCTTTCTTGCAACTCTTTGGTATCGTAGTACTCGATATAGCCCATCCGTTCATAAACGGTATTTTCATAATTATCCCGCTTGTCCGGCGTCGTTGCAATCTTGTTATAGTTGGTATCCTGCTTGAAAATCAATTTTCGAGGAACCATCGTATAAATAATTGTGTATGTCAAGGTTGTCACCAAGAAAATAGACAACAATGAACGCAATACACGCATAAAAATATATTTCTTCATATCGTTTCCTTTTAAAATCCCAAAAGAACCTTCTCCTCATGGAGAGAAAGTTCTCTTGAGAGTTATTTATTTAACGTGATTAGCCAATTCTTTTTGAACTTTTTCGTTTGATTCTTTTTTCTCTTTGAGCCATTTTTCACGAGCTTGTTCATAATCAGCTTTTGTTACAACCTTGTCTTGTAACTGAATATACTTAAAGTATACGTCTGAGCCCTTATCTCCAGATTGACTGTATGATGCAGAGAAAGGCACAACACGAGAAATGATTGGTGCAGCACCACTTGATGACATAGCTGGCAAGAAGAGTGAGCTATCTGTCAACCAAGCTTGGGCAGCCGCATATTTTTCATAACGAACATTCAAGTCACTTGTTTCTTTTCCTGCTTCATCAACTAACTTATCGTATTCTTTCAAACCAACTTGAGCCGCTGCAGCATTATCTGCACCTTCGTAACCCATATAGGTTTTTGTTTGTTCAGCATTCGTTGTTTTCAAGATATCAAGGTAAGTTGATGGATCTTCATAGTCAGGGTTCCATCCAACAGCACCTGAGAGATCCCAATCTTCTGCCGCTGCGCTAGCTGCGTAGTATGTAATATTCTGTAGTTCATCTGTAGTGATTTGTTGGATATCGATGACTACGTTTTCTTCTCCAAGTACTGTCTCAACGGATTGTTTGAAGGATTGAATACGTGCGATATAGTTTTTAGATGTTTGGTCTACTGGGATATCCAAGTGGATAGGGAATTTCACACCTTCTGCTTCCAATGCTGTTTTAGCTTTGGCAAATTCGGCTTTGGCTTTATCGGCGTTGAAAAGTCCATCTTGACCATCCGCAAAGTTTACATTCTTCCATTCATCACCGTAAGCCGCCATCTTTTCAGTTACCAAGTCACCGAAAGTTTTTTCGCCTGCAGAGACAAAGTCTGGTTTCACAAAGAGGTTACGAACTGCAAGAGGAGCACCTTCCTTACCATTAATTTGTGCTGAGTAAGAAGTACGGTCAAAGGCAAAGTTCAAAGCCTGACGGAAGTCCTTGTTAAGAAGGGCTTTCTTAGTAGAAGTCTTCTCTTCATCAGTTGTCTTAGAAGTGTATTTGTAACCTTGACGGTCAATATTTACACCCAAACCACCAATACCTGGACCTGATGGAGTGTAGTAGATATTGTCTTTGTATGTTTCTTCTACCTTAGAGTAGTTTGAACTTGTTGGGAAGAGACGGGCATAGCTATAAGCCCCACTTGTAAAGTTACGTTCAATTGATTCTTGATCTGAACCATCATAGTAAGCAAGTGTTACTTTATCAAGATGAACATTGTCTTTGTCCCAATAGTTTTCATTCTTCACAAATTCGATAGATGACTTAGCAGTCAAACCTCTCAGCAAGAATGGTCCATTGTAAAGCAATGATGTAGGGTCAGTCGCTTTACCAAAATCAGATCCTTTTGATTTTTCAAATTCTTCGTTCAATGGCCAGAAGATTGAGTAGGCTAGCTTAGAGTTCCAGTATGGTTCTGGTTTGTTCAAAGTGTATTCAAGGGTGTAATCATCAACTGCTTTTACACCGACTGAAGCAAAATCTTTATTGTTTCCAGCTATATAGTCAGCTAGACCTTTAACTGAATCTTCTGCTAGATACTTAGCTGCTGATTTATTGTCAGCTGCGTGTTTCAAACCATTTACAAAGTCTTTGGCTGTTACTTCAGCATACTCTTCGCCATCAGATGTCATCCATTTGACACCTTTACGAATCTTGTAGGTATAAGTCAAACCATCTTTTGAAACTGACCAGTCTTCTGCAACTGCAGGAACTAAATTCCCATACTTGTCGTTTGTGAAAAGACCGTCGATACCATTTGAAGTGGCAACCTTAGTACTTTGTTTCCCTGAAATGAGGTAATCCAACGTTTCTGGGTCAGCTGTATAAACATAGCCATAATTTTTTGGCGCTGTTGAATCAGATGATTTTGAAGAACCACAAGCAGCTAGTACTCCTGCTGCTAATAAAGCAACACCTGCTGCAACAAATACTCTACTTTTTTTCATGTTTTTAACTCCTCTTGAAAAATTTAGGCTTATTGGAAATTATAACATATATTTTTTAAAAAGTAAACGAATTTTCAGAATATTTTGGCGCATTTCCTCAAAAAACTTCTATTTGTCAAAATTTCTGCATTCTTTGTTTGTTTCTTCAAGAAATACTTTCTAGTCTGATCTTCTTTAGAAAGGGATTTTTACAAGCTTTTTCTCACTTCTTCAATCATCATCTGTTTTCCTAAATTGGATTTTAGAATAAGAAACTATTGACGGGAAATGATTTTCAAGGTATAATAATAAACGTTGAGGCGGTATAGCCAAGTGGTAAGGCACGGCTCTGCAAAAGCTTGATCGTCGGTTCAAATCCGTCTACCGCCTTTCAATACCTGAATTAACAGGAATCAACCAAATGAAAAGCCCGTAAAATCGGGCTTTTTTGTTATTCCAAATAGATAGGGATAACTGTATCTACCATATAGGTTTACAAAAAGCAGTGACTCAAGTCACTGCTTTATTCTGTTTCTTCTTCAGGTTCTAGTTCTGTGATTTGAACTTTTACCTTGGTAACACGTCCATTTTTCACCTTATCATTGGTCAGGACGATTTGTTTGTTTTGACTGACCAGTTCATAACTGATTTTTTCAGTTGTTGGAATCGTACCAACACCCGTCAAATAATAACCGGCGATGGTATCCACATCATCACTTTCTAGTTCGACACCAAAGTGGTCATTGAAGTCGTTAAGATTCATGGTTCCCTGTGCAATATAGGTGTCCTCACCGATTTGATGAACTTCGATTTCTGCCCTATCTGTCTCGTCATCAATCTCACCGACAATCTCTTCTAGAAGATCTTCTAGAGTTACCAAACCAGCCATACCACCGTATTCGTCTAGTAAGATTGCCATTTGATTTTGGGTATTTCGAAGCTCTTTAAGGAGGTCGTCCACAAAGATGGTCTCAGGCACAAATAGTGGTGTTTGGAGGATTCGTTTCCAGACAATATTTTCAAAGCCATCTGCATAGGCGGCGTTTAGCAAACGCTTGGTATGAATCAAACCAATCACATTGTCCTTATCCCCATCGTAAACAGGGATACGTGAGAAATTTTGCTTTAGAATACTTTGGATAATTGTTTGACTGTCATCCTGAATATCTACCATAAAGGCATCTGTACGAGGCACCATTAGCTCACGAGCCATTAGTTCATCTAGAGAAAAGATTCCCTGTAGCATTTCAATCTCATCTGCATCCAGTGTTTCTTCACTATTGGTGAGCATGTACTCTATTTCATCACGTGTCATCTTTTCATCAGCATCATCAAAGGTCATTGGCGTCACACGGCTCAATAGATTAGTTGAAGCCGACAGAAGCCAAACAAAGGGGCTGACAATTTTCCCCAAGCCAATAATGACTGGTGCTGTTCGGATAGCCAAGGTATCTTTCAGATTAAGGGCAATCCGTTTAGGATAGAGTTCCCCAAAGACAATAGAAATATAGGTCAAAAACGCTAAAGATAAAAAACTTGCAATAGCGTAAGCTGTTTCACTATTTCCTATCCAAGATGCGATTTCGCGTCCTAGAGTTTCTGCTAAACTAGCCCCTGACAAGATGGTAATTAACGTGATACCAACTTGAATTGTTGATAAAAAGTGGTTAGGATTTTCAAGTACCTTTAACAAACGAATGTAACGTTTGTCTCCCTCTTCTGCCTTTTGCTCCACTCGGGAACGGTTTAGTGACACCATCGCCATTTCAGTGGCTGAGAAAAAAGCATTTAACAGGGTCAAGATAAATAACAATACAAACTGTAGCAACAAATTCTGACTGCTCGGGTCTTCCATAGTCCTTCTCCTAAAATAGTATCTTGTGTTCCATTATATCATAAATTGGCTTAGGAATCACATTATTTTCTAATTTATACAATCACTCCCTTATCAATGACGGACAAGGGAGCAATTTTTATTCCTTTTTTCTAGTTTGTCACCGTGACCTGACCTGTTCGGTAATCAAGTTGGATACCCTTTTGAACATTTGGAATCAGAACGTTGAATTCCAATTCGCCATCCGAAGACTTGGCTTCAATTTGTGAAGCAGATGGAACCAAATCCTCATTCGTAGCATAGTGGAGAGTTACCCGATAACGGACTCTCTTATTCTGGTCCAAGGCTTTCCTAACCAAACTCTCATAGTAGTTCTGCCCTGTCGAATCTTCAGCCTGCGCTTGGTTCGCCCAAGCTGTCTGAACTGCAATGTTCTTGGGATTGCTAGTAGAAGCATCAAAGCCATCTAATCCACCTATCAAGGCATAACCCAACAAATGCCCCCTATCTACTGCGTGCGTATAGGTTCCCTTTAGATTTTTAACCTGATGCCATCCCGGCGGAGTCCAAGGGGTTGAGCCGTTGCCTGTTTCTTCACGATTTTTATACTGTCGAGTCGCTTTGGATAATAGAGCATTGGCAACAGTTGGGACTGTCTCTTTCCCGACTGGTTTTGTTTTATTATCCGCGTAAGGTTTGCTAGAAACCTTGGCATCTAGATTGGTTTTATTCCCATTGACGACAAAGGCACCTGCCTCATTCCATTCTAGACTACCTTTTATTTGGTTCTTGATCAACTCGGTTAAGACACTCTCTGCCAACTCCTGACTAGGAGCTTCTGAAGCCTGTCTTTTCTGGCTAACTTTAGTTCTAGGGCTATTTGGTACCGACTGCATCTGCTTGATATAATAGCTTCCAGCAGCCAAGAGTAAGAATATAAGTAGCCCTATCAGAGCCTGTCTTGTTTTCTTGTCCATATCTCTCCTTATTTCTTTAGAAAAAGACTGGTCTCCCAGTCTAATTTCCTGTAAATTTGCTAATCAATTCCTGCCACTTTGCTGGAGACAAGATAGCCCATGGATCCTGTCCCTTTCCTAGGATTCCATAGCCTACCATCAAGCCAATTCCTAAAGCAAGGAATCCCAGCAAGAGTACGATAAAAATCAACAGTAAGCGACGGAGTACATAACGTATGTTTTTATTCTTCTTCATCATTTGCCTCAATCCGCTGAATCTTCGCTCCTAGCTGAGCCAATTTCTCATGGAAGCGGTAGTAACCTCTATCAAGGTGGACTAATTTACCGACAACTGTCTCCCCTTGCGCTACCAGACCTGTCAGAATCAAGGCCGCACTGGCACGAAGGTCTGTTGATAGAACTTCTGCTCCCTGCAAGACTTGTCCTCCTACGATACGGGCTGTATCACGGATAATCTCCGAATGCAAGCCCATCCGACGCATTTCCTCCAGATGTTGGAATCGATTCTCAAATACAGTTTCCACCATAGTGGATTCCCCTTTTGCAACAGTCATTAAGGCTGTAAATTGAGCCTGCATATCTGTCGGAAATCCTGGATGTGGCAAGGTTTTTACATGAACAGCTTTAAGATTTTCCAGTTGAGAACGGACACGAATGCCTTCGGACTCCTCTGTTACCTCAACTCCCATTTCAAGGAGTTTGGCAATCAAGGGGCGATTATGCTCCCAGACTGCATCTCGAATCAGGACATCACCGCCAGTCATGGCTGCCGCCACCATAAAGGTTCCAGCTTCAATACGGTCCTGTACTACATTATGAGTTGTTCCATGGAGTTCCTCAACACCAGTCACTGTGATTGTTTCGGTACCAGCTCCCTTGACCTTGGCTCCCATTTCATTAAGAAGAATAGCCAAGTCAACAATTTCCGGCTCACGCGCAGCATTCTCAATGACAGTCACACCGTCAGCTAACGTCGCTGCCATCATCAGGTTTTGTGTCGCGCCGACACTAGGGAAGTCCATATAGATATGAGCGCCATGCAAGCGTTCTGCCTTGGCTTCGATGTAACCAGCTGTCTGGGTAATCTTTGCCCCCATAGCTTCCAAACCTTTGAGGTGGAGATCAATCGGACGACTCCCAATGGTGCAACCACCTGGCATGGATACCTTGGCATGTCCTACACGAGCAAGGATTGGTCCCAAAACAACAATCGATGCACGCATCTTGCTGACATACTTATAAGGAGCCTCCTCTGTGATGTCGCCAGTCGCATCGACTTCGACAAGATGAGCTTCCTCATCAAAGTCAACCTTGGCATTCAGACCACGAACTACTTGATTCATGGTGAACACATCTGACAAGATTGGGACGTTCTGCAAGACTGTCTTACCCTTGCTTGCTAGAATAGTCGCTGCCAACAAGGGCAAGACGGCATTCTTTGCTCCCTCGATTGTCACACTTCCGACCAGACGATTATCTCCGCCTTGAACCACAATTTTTTCCATAGTTGTTTCCTTTACTTTTGATTTTATAATAGTCCCCTAAGTGCTTCTTGCCACAGTTGGTACAAACTGATAAAGAATGAACTCAAGATGTAGCCCATCACAATACTAAAGAAGCCTACCAACAAACGAACTTTTTTTGTGTTAGTAGCGGTCACTTTTAAAACCTTTTCCCATCTTACAAGATCCTTCAAAAGGTAAAAACTCAAATAAATAAAGAGTATATGACTACTTAGAGTGAATAATAATTGAACCATTTGACTATTATACCATCTTATCCGCTTGCGCGCTAGTTTTCAATTTTTTTACAAATTAGGGATTGTTTTTAAGGTAATCAATCGCATCCTGCAAGGTCTTAACCGGAACGATTTTCATCTCTGTTTTGATCGTTTTAGCGGCTTCTAGGGCTGTTTCATAGTTGCTTTTCGCATTGGGATCTGCTTTTTTTGCTTCCTCGGTGACTGGATTGTCAGGAGCAAAAAAGATGTTGGCTCCCTGACGAGAGGCTGCAACTACTTTTTTGTCAATTCCACCGATGTCGCCAACATTTCCATCGCGATCAATAGTTCCCGTTCCCGCAACGACGCGGCCATTACGAAGACCTGGGTCTGCTATCTGGGTGTAAATAGCTAGGCTAAACATGAGACCGGCGCTTGGCCCCCCGATACCAGCTGTTGAAAAGCGAATCGGAACATCACTGGTCACTTCCGTACGGTCAATCAAGCCAATCCCAATCCCATTTTTCCCGTTTTCGAGAGTGATAATTTTACCTTCTGCAGACTTGACTTTTCCGTCTTCTTCATAGGTTACCTTGACCGTGTCCCCTAATTGTTGAGAGTTGACATAGTCGACCAAGTCCTTGGAACTATCAAATGTTTTGTCATTAACAGCCGTCACGGTATCTGCAATATTCAGAATGCCCTTAAAAGTTGAATTATCCGTCACAGTTAAGACATAAACTCCCAAGTACTTGAGTTCGATATCCTTACCAGCTGTCTTCAGTCCTTGATACTTGGCCATATTTTGAGAAGTTTGCATGTAGAACTGATTGATCCGCATAAACTCTGCATCAGTAGAGCCACCCGTAGTCTCCTTGGCACTTCTAATATCTGTGAAAGGTGTTAACCAAGCATAGACAAGATGCGACAGGGTTGCGTGTCGAATGCCGACTGTTACAAACTGGTAAGCTCCTGCTTCTGTGTCTTCTGTTTCATTGACTTTCAAAACACGACGAATATCTTCCGCTCCACCTGGAACTTCTATGTAGTAGGGCAAAGGTACTACAAAGGCCAAAAAAGTCAATACTAGTGCTAGGATGGCATATAAGGGCCATCTAGTTTTTTTCTTCATGTTCTAATTCCTCCACAACACTGTTTGGGACATATTGCTGAATCTCCTGACCAAACTTCAGGAACTCTCTCATGGCTGACGAGCTGATATAGAGATGCTCTGGGCGACTATGTAGGTAGACCGTCTCAATCTCTGGATCCAGTTGATGATTGTAGTAGTCAAAACTAGCCTCGTATTGCAAGTCTGTAGCATTCCGCAAGCCACGGACAAGAGTTTTAGCTCCCAGTCTTCTTGCAACATCAACAACTAATTGGTCGTGAGAAGACATGACTTCTACATTTTCTAAATGTGCTACGGCTTTTTCAACTGCTCGTTTGCGGTTTTCAACGGGGAGAAAACCTTGTTTGTGGGGATTGTAGAAAACCCCGACATAGAGCTTATCAAAGAGTTTGCTGGCACGTTCAATGATATCCAGATGTCCATTTGTCATCGGATCAAATGAACCTGTAAATAATCCAATTTTATCTGACATAAACTGTCACCTTACTAATCCCATATATTTTTTCTTTCCAGATACCTAAGCAAGCGATTTCTTCTGGGAGTTCTACAGACTTATCGGTTTCACAGACAACCATGATCTCTTCGGAGAAAAGGTTTCTTTCTGCCATTTTTTCGATATCTGCAACGATTTGTTCCTTGGCATAGGGAGGGTCTAAAAAGACCAGGTCAAAGGGACCATTCACTTGCTCCAAGGCCCGTTCAGCCTCCATCTTTAATAGCTGAAATTTGGAAACTTCCTTGGTCATTTGGATGTTTTCAGCGATGATAGCTTGCGCCTTTCGATCCCGTTCCACTAAGACAGCATGGGACATCCCACGTGAGACTGCCTCAATGGATAAACCACCACTGCCAGCATAGAGATCCAAGACACGACCACCCTCAAAATAGGGACCTATCATGTTAAAGATAGCTCCACGCACCTTATCTGATGTCGGCCTCGTCGTCTTGCCTTCTAGCGTCTTGAGGGGACGCCCTCCGTAGATTCCTGATACGATTTTCATACCGTTTATTATACCAAATTATAGGCAAAAAGAGAAAGAAAACCGAACCTTGCGGTTCGATTCTCTACAAAATATTTTCGTACGTATCGCGGACTTCTTGAGGCCAGACACTGGTCTGAACCTCTCCGATGTGTTTCTTACGAAGAAGGAACATGGCCATACGAGACTGTCCGATACCTCCACCAATTGTCAGTGGGAAAAGGCCGTTAAGCAAGGCTTTATGCCATTCCAGCTCAAGACGATCTTCGTCTCCTGTAAGAGCCACTTGGCGACGAAGGGTATCCTCATCTACCCGAATCCCCATTGATGAAAGTTCAAAGGCACAACCAAGAGATTCGTTCCAAACGAGAATATCGCCATTCAACCCCTTGTAGCCATTTTCAGACTCTGTTGTCCAGTCATCGTAGTCAGGTGCACGGCCATCATGAGGTTTTCCGTCAGGCAACTCGCCACCGATACCAATCAAGAAGACTGCACCGAACTCTTTACAGATCGCATTTTCACGCTCTTTCGGTGTTAGGTCTGGATAGCGTTCCACCAACTCTTCTGTATGGATAAAGGTGATTTGTTTTGGCAAGATGGATTCGATATCATAGCGGGCTTCTACGGCTAGCTCTGTCAGACGGATAGCCTTGTAAATCTTCTCAACAGTTTCTTTGAGATAGGCGATATTGCGTTGACCATTTGGGATAACCTTCTCCCAATCCCACTGGTCCACATAAACTGAGTGGGTCGCGTCGAGCGAATCTTCGTCTGGACGAAGGGCCTTCATGTGAACAAACAGACCCTCACCTTCACCGAAACCAAAACGAGCCAAGGTGTGGCGTTTCCATTTGGCAAGTGAGTGAACGACTTCATAAGTTTCATCTGGAATCTGCAAAACCTTGACAGATACTGGATTTTCGACACCTGACAGGTTGTCCTGCATCCCATCCCCGACCTTACTCAAGATAGGACCTTGAACTTCAACAACTTCTAACTTATCTTTCAAATACTGGGTAAAAGTGTTTTTGACAAAGGAAATTTCTTCTTGTTGATGAATAAAACTTTTCTTCATAAACAGCTCCTCAAAAATTAGTTAAAAGCATTATACACCTATTTCCAAGAAAAGAAAAGAGTAAATAAGAAAAAGTCAGTGCTCTTTTGAACACTGACTCTGACATTCATTAATCGTTTCGACCAAAGATTCGTAAGATGCTAAGGAAGAGGTTGATAAAGTCTAGGTAGATGCTAAGCGCCATTGAAATGACCCAGCCTGTCGCTACTTGTCCTCGTGACTGCTCATAAACATAGCGAATCTTTTGGTTATCCCAAGCAATCAAACCTGAGAAGACCAAGACCATGGCAATACTAATCATGTAGTCAAAGAAGCTATTGGCTAAAAATAGATTCACAACCATAGCAATGATGAGACCAACAAGCGCCGCCATCAAAGCTCGGCCCATTCCACTCAAATCTTTCTTGGTGAAAATTCCGATTGCCGCCATGACAAAGAAGAGAAGGGCACTGGATACAAAGGCTGATAAGACGGTCCCAGGTGTATAGAAGGCTACGACAAAACTCAGCGTAAAGCCATTTAAAACAGAATAAACTAAAAATACTGGGAGAGCTGCTGGGCTATTTTTTGCAGCCATGCTACTTGCAACAAAGACTAGAGCAAGTTCTGCAAAAGTTGCAATCATCAACCAGAGACGGCCATGCATTAAAAAGTAGACCAATTGGGACTGAAAGACTGTCAACATCAAAGCTGACACGAGAGCCGATAGACCTATTCCAAGTCCCACAAAGGCGTAAACCTTAGCGTAAAATTGATTGAGACCTGAACGTTCTTGAATAATCGTTTGATTCATTCTGATTCTCCTTTTTCTATAAATATGTCTTGATTATAACAAAGTTTTTTTAAATTAGCTGAAATAAAACATCAAAATGCCTGCTGCAACTGCCACGTTGAGACTTTCTGCTCGGCCTTTCATGCCAATATGAACCAGCTGATCAGCACTCTCAGCCATGACAGAACTAATCCCCTGTCCTTCATTTCCCATGACTAAAGCAAAGTTTTCTAAGGGAGAAAGCTCACGATAATCCTTTGAATCTCTCGATAAGGTCGTTGCCAGAAGAGGCAAATTGCTCTTCTTTGCCTCTTCTACAAAGGTGGCAAGAGGCATCCGATAGATGGGCAAGTGAAAATGACTTCCTTGCATGGAACGCAGGGTCTTAAGACTGTAGATATCTGCTGACTTGTCTGAGACAATAACCCCTGTAAAACCTGCAGCATCAGCAGTCCGAATCATAGTGCCCACATTACCAGGATCTTGGACGTCTTCTAAAAATAGAAACTTCCCCTGACTAAAATCAGGCAGTCCCACTTCTTCTTTCTGAATCACTGCAACAATCCCTTGAGGAGTTTGCGTATCTGCCAAATCCAGCAAAATCTCCTCTGAAACCCAGACAGTTTGAGGAAAATTAGCTAGCTGATTTCGGTAACTTTCTAGGGCAAAGACCTTTTCAATCCTCACTCCAGCTTGAACAGCTTCTTCAAACAAGTGCCAACCTTCAATCAAATAGGCAGACTTTCGATATTTTTTTTGATGCAATTTCTTGGCATTTTTTACCACTGAATTGGCTTTTGAGGTTATAATAGTCATAGAAATATTATATCACAATCAAAGGGGTTTGGTATGCAAAAGGTTAGAATGATTGCCCAAGGCAGGGTGCAGGGTGTTGGTTTTCGCTGGGGTGTTTATACTTTAGCTCTTGAAATCGGTGGTATCACTGGTCGTGTCTGGAATAACGATGATGGCACAGTGGAAATTCTTGCTCAGGCAGACTCCTCTGCAACTATGGCAAAATTTATCCAAGAAATCCGAAAAGGTCCGACACCTTTTTCAAAAGTTACCTATCTAGATGTACAAATGAGCAACTTTTCATCCTATTCGGACTTCAAAGTCGCAAATTAGGTCTCTAGAACTATTGTATATTTTACAAAAAAACAGTAGAATAGAAAGGTATAATTTTTAAAGAAGGAATGAAAACATTGAAATCTATTAAACGTTTTGCCCTCTCTGCTATGGGAGTGGCTATGCTACTCGTCTTGTCAGGCTGTGTCCAAGTAGACAAAGCAACAGGACAACCCACAGGATTGATTTGGAATACCATCGGAGCACCTATGGCAGAGGCCATCAAGTACTTTGCTACTGATAAAGGTCTAGGCTTTGGTGTGGCTATCATCATCGTAACCATCATCGTGCGTTTGATTATCTTGCCACTTGGTATCTACCAATCATGGAAGGCAACGCTTCACTCTGAAAAGATGAATGCCCTCAAACACGTCCTCGAACCACATCAAAAACGCCTCAAAGAGGCAACAACTCAAGAAGAAAAACTAGAAGCGCAACAAGCTCTCTGGGATACTCAGAAAGAACATGGCATCAGCATGTTCGGTGGAGTAGGATGTTTCCCTATCCTCATTCAAATGCCTTTCTTCTCTGCTATCTACTTTGCAGCCCAATACACTGATGGTGTAGCTAGCTCTACCTTCTTGGGTATCGATCTTGGTTCACCAAGTCTGCTCCTTGTCGCTTTCGCTGGTATCCTCTACTACCTCCAATCACTCCTCTCACTTCATGGAGTAGAAGACGAGATGCAAAGAGATCAACTAAAAAGAATGATTTACGTGAGTCCACTCATGATTGTCGTCTTCTCCCTCTTCGCACCAGCCAGTGTGACGCTTTACTGGGTTGTCGGTGGTTTCATGATGATTCTCCAACAGTTCATCGTTAACTATGTTGTTCGTCCAAAACTTCGCAAAAAAGTTCGTGAAGAATTTGCCAAAAATCCACCAAAAGCAAGTTCATTTTCAACTGGAGGAGGACGCAAAGATGTCACTCCAAACCAAGCAACTGCGATTATGACCAATAAGAAACATAAAAAACGCAATGCTGGTAAACAACATTCTAGAAAATAAGAAAAAAGCTTAGCTGAAATGCTAGGCTTTTTATCATCACAAAAGCCCGATATCTCCATCGGGCTTCTTTTTTTATCCATGAACACGTTTCATGTAGTCTTGGTAACTTTCTGTATCCATCAATTTCTTGGCATTCTTGACACGGTCTGCTGTGGGAGGTTTGACCCCTTCGAGCGAATAAGGAATTCCAAGTTCACGCCACTTGAACTCACCCATCGTGTGATAAGGCAAGATTTCAAACTTGTCAACATTTTTGAGGGTCTTGACAAACTTACCAAGTTCGATCAAATCCTCATCTCTATCTGTCAATCCTGGAACCAGCACATGGCGAATCCAAACAGGTTTCCCAATATCTGATAGGTACTGGGCACAGGCCAAGATGTTTTTATTGGTTTGGCTAGTGACAATCTTGTGCTGTTCTTCGTTGATTTCCTTGATATCCAAGAGAACCAAGTCAGTCACAGCCATGAGTTTATTAAACTTTTCGAGATAACGTGGTTTATTACGGAATGGAAGGGCACAGGTATCCAAGGTACAGTGGATTCCTTTTTCCTTGGCCTTGGTAAAGAGGGCAATCAAGAAATCAATCTGCAAGAGGGCTTCTCCTCCACTGACAGTGATTCCTCCTTTGTCTCCCCAGAATCCACGGTAGCGAAGGGCTTCTGACAAAACATCGTCTACTGTCCGTCTTCGTGATTTATTGGTCTCCATAGCCCATGTATCGGGGTTATGGCAGTACTGGCAACGCATCTGACAGCCCTGCAAAAAGACGATAAACCGAATCCCAGGGCCATCCACCGCCCCAAAACTCTCTGTCGAATGCACCATTCCTGTCACTTGTCCATAGTCAATTGTTTCTTCAGACATATCGTCACCTTCCTTGAAACCGTTTTATAGTTTTATTATATCACGAGTAAGGTGAAAAACAAGGTTTTTTTGTCTATTTTTTAGAAAGCAATCTGTTTTTCACTTTCATTTTCATTCCCTCTTAGTGATCTGGTTCAAAATCAAAACCATACAAGGTTGCGAAATAGTCCTCAGGACGCTCTGCACGGCGGATTTGGCGGGCTTTGCCTTCTTCGGTATAGAGGATTTCTGCCGATCGTAGTTTAGCATTGTACTGGTAACCCATGGAGAATCCATGTGCACCTGTATCATGAATCACCAGCAAATCACCGATTTCTGTATGAGGTAGCTCGCGATTCACTGCAAATTTATCATTGTTTTCGCAGAGTGAACCGACCACGTCTACCACCTCCACTGGTCCATCTGGATGGGTCAGATTGGTGATATGGTGATAGGCTCCATACATGGCTGGGCGCATGAGGTTAACTGCTGAGGCATCCACGCCCAGATAGGTACGGTAGGTTTTCTTTTTATGAGTGACTTTGGTGACGAGAACTCCGTGAGGTGCCAGCATAAAACGGCCCAATTCAGTGAAAATCTTGACCTGACCAAGACCTGCCGGCGTAAGGACTTCTTCATAAACCTTACGCACACCCTCACCAATCATCGCAATATCATTCGGCTCCTGGTCTGGGCGATAGTTGACACCGATTCCGCCAGAAAGGTTAATAAAGTCCAGTGAAATGCCCAATTTTTCTTTGATTTCCACAGCTAATTCAAAGAGCTGACGGGCCAACTCTGGATAGTAGAGATGGGTCACGGTATTTGATGCTAGGAAGGAATGAATCCCAAAAGTCCTAGCTCCTTTTTCCTTCAAAACAGCAAAGGCTTCAAAGAGTTGATCCTTGGTCATCCCAAACTTGGCCTCCCCAGGATTATCCATGATGTCTGTTCCTAATTCAAAGACTCCACCTGGATTGTAACGGCAAGAAATGATTTCTGGGACACCTGTCGCTCGCTCCAGATGTTCAATGTCTTCAAAGGCATCTAAGTTAATGGTCGCACCTAATTCATGGGCATAAGCGTACTCTTGGTCTGTCGTATTGTTTGATGAGAACATGATCTCAGGACCTGCAAATCCAAGTTTACGGCTCATCAGGAGCTCCACATAACTGGAACAGTCCACACCACAGCCTTCCTCTTTGAGGATTCTCAAGATGGCTGGGGTTGGGGTGGCCTTGACTGCAAAATATTCCTTAAAGCCCTCGTTCCAGGAAAAAGCTTGGTTAACCGCTCTTGCTTTTTCGCGAATTCCCTTCTCATCATATAAGTGAAACGGAGTCGGGAACTCTGCAACAATCGTTTCTAAATCTTCACGGTTGATAAATGGTGTTTTCATAAGCGTCCTTCTATTCTGTCTGCAAAGAAAGGCTGGGACAATCGTTCCAACCTTCAGTTCTATCTCTTATTTGTCTGCGTCAAAGATATTTCCAATCTCGACATCGATGGATTGGTTCTTAACATCAATATTGGTTACTTTCAAGAGTGACTTGTAATCGAACTGCTTTTCACGTTCTTCTTGGGCATTGTCTGCAAAGACTGCGACACCAGCTAGTTCAGAATCAAACTCACGCAAGAGACTAATCATCCCGTTGACAGTTCCTCCGCCTTTCAAGAAATCATCCACAATCAAGACACGACTGCCTGCCTTGAGGCTGCGTTTTGAAAGGAACATTTTCTCAATACGGTCACCACTAGAACCTGATACATAGTTGACGCTGACTGTTGAGCCTTCGGTAATTTTCAAGTCACGGCGCACAATGACAAATGGAACGTTGAGGACATTGGCAACTGCATTTGCGAGTGGCACACCTTTTGTTGCTACTGTCATAACGGCATCGATTTTTTGGTCCATAAAGCTCTTGGCAATGATGCGCCCAATATTTTTCAAAATGGCAGGTGTACTGAGCAAATCAGACAGGTAGATGTAGCCACCTGGCAAGATACGGTCACTTTCTGAAAGTTTATCACGCAAGTCTGCGATCATTTCTTTGGCTTCATGACTAGAGATTGATGGTGTAAAAATAACGCCACCACCTGCTCCCGTCACAGTCTGAATATGGCCGATTTCGATTTCCTCAAAGGCACGCTTGATAATCACGATATCCTCTGAGATAGAGGATTTAGCAGATTCGTACTTTTCTGCAAAGGTGTTGAGACTGGTTAGTTTGTATGGATTATTAATCAAATAGTTGGAAATGACAACCATCCGATCACTTCTTCTTAATTTCATTTTTATTTACCATTCCATTTAATTTTGATATTTTATCCATTATACCATATTCACATAAAAAAACGAACATTATTGTGTAAAAAATGCTCGTTTTTCTTAATTTATTAATCTAAATCTGGTTTATAGAAGGAACGATTGTCCATGGCGAAGATTTTGTTGGTCATTTCTCCTTTATCCACCAAAGCAAGAGCTGTTGTCATCATCATCATGCTGGCATCGAGATTATCGATCATATGAATAATCTCTGCCTCCATAATGCGTGGACGGACAGGACTACCATACTCTAGGAGACCATGATGACTGAGGATGACATGGCGCAGTAGCACCACTTCTTCTCTAGTATCATCGATGCCCAGTTCCATGACTGTCTTGGTAATTTCGCTATCGATGAGGGCTATATGACCGATGAGATTGCCTCGCACTGTGTACTCCGTCTGATCAGGACCGCTGAGTTCTAGAACCTTGGCCAAGTCGTGCAACATAATCCCGGCATAGAGGAGGCTCTTGTTGAGCTGAGGATAGATCTCACTAATAGCATCTGCTAAGCGCACCATGGTTGCCGTGTGAAAAGCCAAACCCGTTTCAAAGGCATGGTGGTTGGTCTTGGCAGCTGGATAGGAGTAGAATTCCTTATCATACTTGGTGTAGAGACTACGAACGATACGCTGCCAAACAGGATTTTCAATCTTGAAAATCATTTGCGACATATAGTCACGGATTTCCTTGACATCAACTGGAGATTTAACCTTGAAGTCAGCTGGATCGTTGGGTTCCCCAGGATGAGGCAAGCGAAGCGTGATTTGATTAACTTGAGGAGTGTTGTTATAAACTTCTCGACGTCCCTGCATGTGGACGACTTTCCCAGCGGTAAAGGCCTCAACGTTATGAGGTTGGGCATCCCAGAGTTTCCCTTCAATCTCGCCACTATCGTCTTGGAAGGTAAAGGCTAGGTAATTTTTCCCAGCACGCGTCTGTCTTAGGTCAGCTGACTTAATCAGGTAAAAACCTTCAAACAGCTCATCTTTTTTCATGTGACTAATCTTCATATTCTTCCTCATCTTCTTGGAAATGGAGTAGATCAAGCGCAGGCTCACCTTCTGATAATTCAATGTGACGGAGCGTCCGCTCGATAGCTGTGGTACGACGGTTTAATAATTCATCAATATTGCCAGAGGCATGTTGGAGATGCTTTTGTGCTTTGACCAGAATGCCACCAAACTTGCCAAACTCGGTCTTGACGCTGGCAAGAGTCTTGCTGATATGGTCGGCACTCTTTTGGATATTGAGAGTCTTGAAGCCAACTGATAGAGAGTTAAGCAGGGCTGATAGGGTACTTGGACCAGCAACAATAATCTGCTCCTCCCGTCTCAAATCATCAAAGAAGACCGGATTGCGGACGATCTCTGAGTAAAGTCCTTCTGTCGGAACAAACAAGACTCCAAAATTGGTCGTCCGCGGTGGCGCTATGTACTTGCTCTTGATATCCTTGGCAAAGCGCTTGACGCTTGCTAGGAGTGACTTACGACAGCGTTCGATTTCGTCCTTATCGCCTGCTTCATAGGCTTCTTCCAAGCGGTAATAATCCGCCAGTGGAAACTTGGAGTCAATCGGCAAATAGACATATTCCTGGTCGCCTTGGCCAGGTAACTTGATGGCGTACTCTACTCGCTCGCTAGAGTTTTCAACAGTTGCGTATTCTCGTTCGTACTGGGTAGGCGTCATGATGTCTTCGATGATTTGCCCCAGTTGCAATTCGCCCAGAATCCCTCGCGTCTTGGTCCCAGAGAGAACCTTGTTAAGAGCACCAACATCGCGGGCAACTGTCTGCATCTCTCCAAGACCACGATTGACAGACTCCAGTTGCTTGGAAACTGTCTCGAAGGAAGCCTGCAAGCGCGTCTGCAAGGTCTTTTCCAACTTTTCCTCGACTGTCTGACGCATTTGTTCTAAACGTTGCTCATTTGATTCCTGCAGAGCTTGGAGGCGTTGGTCGGTCTTGTCCCTAGTTTGCAACAGATTATCTGTCATTTCTTGACGGACTTGCGTCAGGCCTTGGTGCAACTCCATTCTCACTTCTTGCAAACGGTCGCTGACAGCCACTTCCAAGTCTTTTTGATCCAGCTGGCTGGCTTGTCTGGCTTGTTCAAAGCGGTAATCCAGTTGATCTGAAAGATTGTCTGCCTGATCCTCCAAACTCTTGGCTAGGTACTTGTCTTGCTTATCCTGCCTTTGCCAAATCAGAAAGAGTCCAGCTAGGTTGACAATTAATAATAGTAATAATACAGTCTCCATCCTACCTCCTGTCCTTGCTATGTAGCACGACGACATAACCATCTGAGCAAGTTACCGAAACTTCCCTATCTATATATTCGTTAGAAGCATACACTTTTTTAAAGAAAAAATTTTCCTCTGTCAATTCGTACTTGGCACCAAGAATAGTCAGCTGGCTATCCCGAACTGGCATAAAGGCTAGATAATCGTAGTCTGAACGGGGCTCTAGCTGACTGGTTCCTTCTGGACAATAGGCAATCAAGTTTTGCCCATCCTCAATCGCTATCTGGCGCATATAGGGTGCCAACTTGGGATTGCTAGGCAGAAAGACATTAGCCAGCATATGATCAATACGACCACCCAAAGCCCCAAAAATGGTCACTTGGCCTTGAGGATTTTTTTCAAAAATCGTTAAAAGTGCTAGTTCTAGATCCGTATCATCCTTTTCTGGCTGGGCTTGAACAAAGTGCTGGGCACGTGCATGAATCAACTGACATTCGTCTGCAGTCACCGAATCAAAATCCCCAACTGCTAGAGCCAGAGGCAGATCTTCTTCCAAGACCCAGAGCGAACCGCGATCCACACCGACAAAGCAATCAAAATCCGTCCGATAATGACCGCGATCTCCGCCGGCAAAAACAGCAACCCTAGTCCAGTTGTTTTCTGAGAGTTTGCACTCGTTCATTGACATCTCCCTTAAAGACATAAGATCCCGCTACAAAAACTGTTGCACCAGCTTCTTTGGCTTGAGCAATGGTCTGGTCATCAATACCGCCATCGACTTCAATCTCAAAGTCCAAGCCTTTTTCCTCACGAAGGGAAACCAACTCACGAACCTTGTCCATGGTTTCAGGCAGAAAGGCTTGACCGCCAAATCCAGGGTTCACTGTCATGACTAAGACTTGGTCAACTAGGTGAAGGACGTGCTTGATCGCCTCGATAGGTGTCCCAGGATTGATAACAACCGAAGGTTTAACACCGAGAGAGCGAATTTTTTGGAGGGCGCCATGGATATGAGGCGTTGCTTCTACATGGATACTGATGATATCCGCTCCTGCACGCGCAAAATCTTCTAGATGATGCTCAGGATTAGCTACCATCAAGTGGCAGTCAAAGACCATCTTACTATGTGGACGAAGAGCTTCAACCACACCTGCACCAAAGCTGATTTGCGGTACAAAATGACCATCCATGATATCGATATGGGCATATTCTGCACCAGTTGCTTCTAGGCGTTTGATTTCACGTTCAAAGTTGGCATAATCTGCTGCCAGAATTGACGGAGCAATCTTGTATTGAGACATAGGTTTCTCCTTATTTTGGAATTTTTTTGCTGACTTTTTTATAGGTTTCTCTGCGATTTTCAATCTCACTGAGAAATTGCAGGTAGTTATCAAAACGGAAGGATGCAATGATTCCTTCTTCAACAGCCGGCTTAACCGCACAGGACGGCTCATGGGTATGGGTACAAGTACGGAACTTGCAGTCTCGACTGACACTGGCAATCTCTGGAAAGGCCTGATTGAGGTCTTCAGCCGTTGACACTTCATAATCCAGCGATGAAAAGCCTGGTGTGTCTGCTATTTTACCCCCATTGAGGTTGTAAAAACTAACAGCTCGAGTGGTATGGCGACCGCGACCCAGACTGTCTGAGATTTCTCCTGTTTCAAGATTGAGATCTGGTGCGATTTTATTGAGGAGGGTTGATTTTCCAACACCAGTCTGCCCCATAAAGACTGTCACCTTGTTCGTCAATAGTGGCAAGAGTTCCTCTTTACTGGTCACAAAATCATAACCAATAGCACGATAGCTTTGTTGGAAAAAACTTAATTCTTCCCTATCTTCTAGCAAATCCATTTTAGAAATATAGACAACAGGATGGATGCCCTTGTGCTCCAAGAGAACCAAGAAGCGATCCAGCAAATTGCTATTAAAATCCGGCTCCTTAGCCGACATGATCACCACAGCTTGGTCAATATTGACAATGGGCGGACGGACCAGGCTATTTTTCCGTTCGTGAATTTTGAGGATATAACCTTCGGAATTTTCCTCTGCAGAAAAATCTACCCAATCCCCAACATAGGGCGTATGACCTTTTTTGCGGAAATTTCCACGCGCGCGTGTCTGATAGACTTGGCCATCACTCTCTACATAGTAGAATCCTGCCAAGGCTTTAATAATTTGTCCCTGCATCTTAGAGTCCTTGTCCTTTAAGCGCATCAGCTAGACTGGCAAACTCTTCCAAGCTAAGTGCTTCCCCACGCACAGATGGTGACAAGCCCGCCTGATCCAAAGCCTTGGTCAGCTTATCCTTGACTTCCTCAGTCTTTCCAAAATAGCCTGTCAAGTTATTCCACAAGGTCTTGCGACGATGAGTGAAGCTAGCCTTGGAAACCTTAAAGAAGAAGTTCTCATCTTTTACTGCTACAGCAGGCTCTGGACGGCGCACCATTTTTAAAATGGCTGAGTCCACGTTTGGGGCTGGCACAAAGACCGTACGAGGCACGATGAAGGCAACCTTAGCTGTCATATAATACTGCACAGCAATCGACAAACTACCGTAAGCCTTGGTGTTGGGTTGGGCTGAGATGCGATCCGCCACTTCTTTTTGCATCATGACGACAAACTCACTAAAAGGAATGCCACTCTCGATCAAGTGCATGAGAATAGGAGTCGTAATGTAGTAAGGCAAGTTGGCTACTACCTTGATTGGTAGGTCTGGATTTTTGAAACTCTGGATATGCTGCGCCAAATCCACTTTCAGAATGTCCTCGTTGACTACTGTCACATTGTCAAAATCACGCAGGGTATCTGCTAAAATCGGTACCAAACGGTGGTCGATTTCAAATGCCATAACCTCTGCCGCACGCTCAGCCAAAAACTCCGTCAAAGCACCAATTCCTGGCCCAATTTCAATGACATTAACCTGGTCATCAATCTCAGCTGTATCCACGATCTTTTGAAGAATATTGGTATCGGTCAGAAAATTTTGTCCGAAGGACTTTTTAAAGGTAAAACCGTGACGTTCCAGCACTGCCTTGGTCACGCTATAATCTGCAATTCTCATGTATTCTCTTTTCTATTTGTTAGCTAAAAACAATCTATAAACCCAAACAATTACCAACACCAAGAGAAACCAAAATCTCAAAGGAATATGGTACTCGTCATCTTTAGATTCGGCACCAGTCTCATCAAGCACTTGCTCATCTTCTTTGCGTGGTGCTAGCTTATTTTCTTGGCCTTGCACTTGCTCATCTTCTTTACGTGGTGCTTGCTCGTCTTCTTGATGTTGTTCTTGGTTCTCTTCTTGACCCTGTGCTTGTTTTTCTTCTTGGTCTTGTTTTTGATTCTCTTCTCGACCTTGTGCTTGTTTTTCTTTTGGGCCTTGCATTTTCTTCAATTCATCTTGGTATGCAACCGAGTCTAGAATATTATCTTCTGGCAATAATTTTGAGGCATAATAATCAGGAAATCCCATAGCAGACCAAATTATGTTCTTTTCTGTTAAAGAAAAATCCAATTCTTGGGGTTGATTTTCCTGAATGGCTCGGATATTTTTTATAAGCTTTCGCGAAACTGTAGTCAATCCATCCATATCAGCAACTTCTAAAACATCAAATCCTAGCATGTCACCTGCTTTGACATTTGCAAGAATATAGCGAACAAAATCATCATATAATTGCAAGGTCTGAGGAGCGTTCTTTTCTAAAAAGGAGCGGTTTTGGGTGGCCTTTTTCTGGAATTTTTCAATAGGAAGTAAGATATTAAATTTTTTCCATAGAATATTAGGCATTCGCACATCTTTTTCATCCCAAAATAATTGCCAAAAATAAGGAATGGTGTAAACTCCCTCCGTTAAAATACGTACATCTTTCCCGTTTTTTAAATAAATATAGCTTCTATTTGCCATATCGTTTCCTTTCACCATTTTTATGAAGGCTTTGCCTTCCGTCAAAGTCACTCCAAACAGGGCCAACTGTTTAGATTGCCTCTTGTGACCAAAAAGTCAATGCATATTGTTCTAATTTTCATTCATTATCTTTTAAGAAAATCATTTATTCTCTTTTCTAATAGGAACGGCGATATATCCAAACAAATTCATTTCCTCTAGAACTCTGATGAATCAGGTCTTTTAAATAGATATTGGGATTCGTCAGTTCTTTTGTTTCTGTATGATAGCTTGTTATTGTCTGCCCACCATGTCGGAGAAGCCACTCTGTATCCAATCTAGGCAAATATCTGTCCTTTTGAAGAAAATCACAAAATTCCTCTACTGTCATGTCCTCAGGAACTTCAAGTTCTACCTTGTGAGGCAGAACATCATCCCCCATACAGATAGACTCTCTATCAACGATTATTTTCATCTCTTGATCAGCCTTTAGCTCTTCCTTCTAGTTCCTCACTGAACTGTTGCATTTCTTTAAACGCTTTGTCACTGACATAAACACCCGCTTTATAATACTCAGTCTGGTTAATGGCATAGTCAAAGATTTCAATCATGCCTCCAGCGTTTTCAATCATCGCGCTCCAATTTTCATCGAAAACCATTCGCAAACGTTTCCAATCCGTAAACACTGAAACCGAATTTCGTCCATTTTTTCCTTCTCTAGTCGGAAGATTAAATGTAGCGGATTCTTCTAAAACATGAGCATTACTTTCCTGACTAGGTTCAGGAAATCCTGATGATGCATTTATAGGAAGAAGGAATTTAGCTTTTGGCATTGCCATTGAAAAGAACTTATAATAGAGTTTATAAATTAATTCTTCCTCTTCTGTAGTCGGTCTATCCATCTGTCCCATCAAAAGCATCCATCTCACAATATCAGGGTTCATAACAGGAACTTGTATCTCTGGCAAGCCTGAAAAATCTGGTTTTTGAACTAAAATAGAAGAACTTATACTAACTTCTTTGGTATTAAAGAATGCTCCTAAAGCACCATTCAAGTAAAAAGCTGTCCCAAGAAAATTCTCAATTCCTTTTTTATCTTCCGTATTTTCAATCCGTTTTACCACTTTTAGTTGGTTTTCAATTGTTTCCTTATACTGATGATACCAACGAGGGGTAAATAGCATAATCATCGGGTCAGTGCATAGATAGCCTTCGTCACCTCTATCATATGTAGTTGAGAAAAGATAAGGTTCCCCAGTATTTTCTGAATAAACTGCATAAATCAAATCTGCTTCTAGCAACTTGTCCTTGACAATTTCTGCTAGACGCTCTGACTTACGAGTATTTTCTTGATTACTCTCTTCACTTTTTGGTTTTTGACGGCAATCCCATAAAAAAGCCTGTAAAATTTCGATACTATCATCAAGACTAAGATTCTGATAGTCCTCATCGCTTACTTTACCTTCTTGAATAGTCACAAAAGTTCGATAGAGAGCATAAGCATAGCTAGATAAACGCTTTTTTTCAGCTACACCAGGACTATAGAGCACACTTCCCTTTTTTAACTTAGCTAGAGAGGGAAGCATATCGATCTCTAGATAAACTAACTCCTCATCTCTAAGAGATTCCACATCTTTGTTTTGGCAAGTAAGTTTTTTTACAACTACAGTTTCAAGAGTATCCATACCTTGATCGGGATTGCAAAACTGAAGACGATCACCAACTGTCAAACTCCCTTCCAAAGTCGCAGCAATCAGTAATTCCCTCTTTTCTTTCATTGGAAAGAAACCCAAAACTCCTAGACAAGCATCTCCTTTGGTTTCTTCTGTTGTCTTCTGTGCTTCTGTCTTTTTAAAAAAATCAAAAATTCCCATTGCTTTTCCTCATTAATTTCACCCAAGTGCTGATTTTATCAATTATCTTTTTTTATCAGGCATGGTATTGAGCATAGTTGAAGCATATGCTATTACCTCTATTGTAACACATTCCCTTTGTATTTTTGGGCTATCTGGTTATTGTTATCACTTTTCAGGACTCTCCAAACAGATTTCGATATCTAAATTTCTTTCCACTATTGAAGTAAGCATAAAATTTATTTTTTTAATTCTTTATAGATTGTCTCTTGAAAATGTCAGTTGTTCAAGTAAGGAATAGAGTTTTGCTTGCTCCTCTTCTTCGTAAGCAGATCTATTTGCTTTTACTTCCCTGCATTTCTCGTCATACAAAAAACCGTCATATCCATCTTCTGTAGATAAGGCTGTATAGACTTTGGCCATTTCTTCAGGGCTAATTGAAAATCTTGACTTGATTTTATACAAATTTTTCATAAAAGCACTGAGGTGATCATAGCGACGCATATCAACTTTGACATTGGTCACACGGATTGCCTGAACCTTGATACCTTCCCAATGTTTCCGCATATAAAGCGACAGCATCAACAAGGCCAGTTTATTCTGATAATAGGTCTTGGCAGGACTATAATGTTTTTGACCAGCTAAATTTTCAAAATCAAGCTTCATGAAAGGATAAAGCGCCAGCCCTTGGGAAGAAATATTAATAATCCGACCACTTTCTGACTTTTCTAACAAGCCCCTCAACAAGGTAGAAAGTAAAAAGGGAGCAACCACATTGGTCGCAAATTGCTTTTCTAATCCCTCCCTAGTCAGGATTGGCTTTTTGACCGATAAGTCAAAGTCAGCTGCATTGTTCATTAAAACATCTAAAGTCTCTTCTTTTTGGATATACTGTTCTACCGCTTTCTTGATACTCTCCACATCAGATAGATCAACCAAGATATAATCTACATGCGGATTTCCTGTTTGTTGACGGATTTTCTCACAGGCCTGCTCAGCAGCTTCTTTCCGTCTACAAAAGAGAGTCACTGACCAGTCCTTTTCAGCCAACTGTTTTGCAGCCTGATAGCCAATACCACTATTGCCACCCGTAATAATCACTTTTTTCATTTCTGACTCCGTTAGTCTGAATACTTAGCCATCATTTCTTCCACTTCTGCCAAGGTTATCCCAAACAACTCCAACCGCTTGAGCAGCTGTTTTCCATTGGAATAGCCGATGCGGAGCTGTTCGCCTAGATACTCTCTGCGCCTACGACTGTCTGCTCCCGCTAAGAAACCTAGGCGAATCAAGTCACCACGACTGATGTCAAATTCGTTCTCATTTTCAAATTGCTCTGTCACCTGAGCCAGCGCTGTTTTTAGGTCTTCATAGCTGGCGTGTTCGATTCCCAGAGAACATCCCTTGGACTTGGATTTGGGAGCAGCCTCATCTCGCTTGAGAAAGGCATGCTGCACCGTTGGAATGGCCGTCATAATCATACGCCGAATCCGCTCCCCATTAAAATCTGGATCGGTAAAGACAATGACTCCATGCAATTCATGCAGGCGTTGAATGCGTTCTATATCCTGGTCATTTATTGCGGAACCTCGTGTTTCATAGGTCTCTACATCAAAGTAACGTTTGAGATTGGCCGTATCATCGCGACCTTCGACCACGATGACTTGGGAAATTTTTTCTTTCATCACTTGCTGTCCAATCCGAAGATTCGCTCTGCATTTGCAGTCGTTGCTGCTGCTAACTCTTCTGTCGTCATACCGCGCAAGTCCGCGATAAAGTCCACGACATAGCGGGTGTAGGCTGTCTTGTTTTCACGACCGCGCTTGGGAACAGGTGCCAAGTAAGGCGCATCTGTCTCAACGAGTATTTTATCCAAAGGAAGTTCTCTAGCAGCTTCTTGGATATCCGTCGCTTTCTTAAAGGTTACCACTCCCGAGAAGGAAATAGTCATACCAAGCTCGACAAACTTTTCTGCCCACTCAAGAGAGCCTGAAAACGAATGCATAATCCCACCACGAGGACCAACGCCCTCGCTCTTAATAATCTCATAGGTATCTTCCAGCGCATCCCGGGTATGGACCACAAAAGGCAAATCCAAGTCCTTAGACAACTGAATCTGACGACGAAAAACCTGCTCCTGCACTTCCTTAGGTGCGGTCATCCAATGGTAGTCCAGACCAATCTCACCCAAAGCAACAACCTTGGGATGCTTAAGCTTTTCAAGCAAGTAAGCCTCGACCTCGTCAGTATATGTACCTGCTTCAGTCGGATGCCAGCCAATAGTCGCGTAGAGTTGCTCATACTCATCTGCCAACTCTAGGGCACGTTCAATGGTTGGCTTGTCAAAACCAACAATATTCATCTGTGTCACACCCATCTCAGCAGCCAAGGAGATTTCTTCTGCCTCACGTCCTGCAAATTCCTCTACATTTAAGTGTGTGTGTGTATCAAAAATCATCTCTTCTAACCTCGTTTTCTTCCCTCTATTATACCAAAAATAGCATCCCTCGGCTTGTAAAAATATTCTAATATCAATCGTTCTCCCTTGACTGCCTTTTTTCAAAGCAGTATAATAACACTTATTGAAATTTTTAGTAAAGGAAAAAAAATGTTTAGAAAATTAAAATATACCTTTATCGGTCGGCCACTCAAGTCTCTCACAGACAGCGAAGGGGGCTTATTAGGAAAAATGCAGGCACTTGCAATGTTATCCAGTGATGCCCTGTCTTCCATCGCCTATGGACCTGAACAAGTCATTCTCGTTTTAGTCAGTCTCTCTCCTCTCGCTATTTGGTGGAGCCTCCCTATCGGTATTTTTGTCCTTTTACTCCTCGCTAGTTTGACCATTTCCTATCGTCAAATCATACACGCCTATCCTCAAGGAGGAGGGGCCTATATGGTTACTCGGGAAAATCTCTCCCCTGAACTGGGCTTGATTGCAGGAGGCAGTCTCCTTGTTGACTATATGCTGACAGTAGCCGTATCCGTCGCTTCTGGAGCTGATGCTATTACTGCAGCCATCCCTGCCCTCCATCCCTACAATCTTCATATCTCTATTTTCCTAGTCTGCCTGCTCATGCTCTTGAATTTAAGAGGGTTGAAAGAATCTGCCAGCTCTCTGATGATTCCCGTCTACCTCTTTATCTTCAGTACCGTCTTTCTCTTGCTTTATGGATTCTTTCAACTATTTACAGGTTCCCTAAACTATCAGGCGACTTCAACCATTGGACAAACTGTTCCGAGCCTTTCCATCATTCTCCTATTGAGAGCCTTTACCAGCGGTTCGGCATCCCTGACAGGGGTGGAGGCTATTTCAAATGCAGTCCCATTTTTCAAAACTCCAAAAGAAAAGAATGCTGCTCAAACCTTGACCATCATGTCACTGATTTTAGGATTTCTTTTTGCAGGCATCACCTTCCTAAACTACTGGATGGGCATCACGCCTCAAAACGGAGAAACCATCCTCTCGCAAATGGCCAAGGGCATTCTTGGTGATTCATTCTTTGGTCATGCCAGCTACTATCTCTTCCAGTTCTCAACAGCCTTGATTCTAGCTGTAGCTGCAAATACTGGCTTTTCAGCCTTCCCTATGCTGGCTTACAATATGGCTAAAAACAAGTACATGCCCCATCTCTTTATGGAAAAGGGGGATCGTCTTGGCTACTCCAACGGTATCTTAACTCTGGCCTTTGGGGCTATGATTCTTCTTCTCATTTTTAATGGGAATACTGAACGCTTGATTCCTCTTTATACTATCGGGGTCTTCGTTCCCTTTGCCCTCTCTCAGACTGGGATGATTCGTCATTGGAAAAAGGAAAAAGGAGCAAACTTCTTAAAACCTGCCTTTGCTAATATCCTTGGGGCCATCATTTGTTATGCTATCGTTCTCATTTTACTCCTCTTCAGACTGGGTGATATCTGGCCATTCTTCCCAATTATCCTAGTTTTAACCTTCCTCTTTTTGTCCATTCACAGCCATTACCAAAAAGTGGCAAAACAACTACGACTCTACGAAGGAATTGAAAAGCGCACTTATGACGGCAATCTTGTCCTTGTTCTAGTAGGAAATGTCACTCGAGTAAGTGTCGGAGCCATTAACTACGCTCAAAGTATCGGTGATGAAGTGTTAGCCATGCACATTTCTACTAAAGAAACGGCAGAAAAAGACCAAGAAATTCTTCAGGAATTTGCCGATTACTTCCCAAATATCACTCTGAAGAATATCAATACTAGCTACCGCGACATCATCACCCCTAGCGTTAAGTATGTCAAACGAATCGCCCAAGAAGCTAAGCAAAAAAACTACACTGTTACAGTCCTTGTCCCACAGTTTATCCCTAACAAGCCTTGGCAAAATATCCTGCACAATCAAATGAGCCTCAAACTAAAATACGCTCTCAGATGGCATGAAGACGTCGTTGTCGCCAGCTACTCTTATCACTTAAAAGAATAAACAAAAACTCAAAATCAGTAACTTATATCTGATTTTGAGTTTTTTGTATGTAACCTTTTAAACGAGCCCTCCATGAATTTCATCTGAAATGACCGATTTCAAGGACAATTCACCCTTTAAGATAAAAAGAAAAGCCAGTAGACTCGAGTTCCTACTGACTTCTTTGTTGAATTCGTTTGGATTAAGCAGCCAAAACTTTGCGTCCTTTACGACGACGAGCTGCCAATACGCGACGACCGTTTTTAGTTGACATACGGTTACGGAATCCGTGTTTGCGCGCACGACGAAGTTTACTTGGTTGATAAGTACGTTTCACGATGAATACCTCCTCATAGATTTTGTATTCGTTTAGCCGGCTATAAAGTGATCAGTTACTAAACATACTTTACTATTCTATCTGATTCTTACCTATTTGTCAATAGCTCTAAGGAAATGTTTCCCGCTTTTCCCTATGAAAGCCTTATCTACGATACTGACTCAAGAAACGTGTCATCTTTTCTTGGATTTGCGCTAATTCGTCCACACGAGGAAGGTAAACGATACGGAAATGGTCTGGTTCCTTCCAGTTAAAACCACGACCATGAACCAAGAGAACCTTTTCTTGCTTCAAGAAATCAAGAACGAACTGTTCATCATCATCAATGCGGTACATATTGCGGTCGATTTTAGGGAAGATATAAAGACCCGCCTTCGGCTTGACCGCAGACAAACCTGGGATATCTTGAATGGCATTGTAAATGAAGTTTCTTTGCTCGTAAATCCGTCCACCAGGAAGGAGCAATTCATCCACTGACTGGTGCCCACCTAGTGAAGTTTGTACGACTTGCTGGGCCAAAACGTTAGAGCAAAGACGCATATTGGACAGCATATTGAGACCTTCGATATAGCCCTTGACATGGTGCTTAGGACCAGACAAGACCATCCATCCTACACGGAAACCAGCGATACGGTGAGATTTTGACAAACCATTCATGCTGACACAGAAAACATCAGGTGCCAAGCTTGCCACAGGCGTATGCACATGTCCATCCATCACCATGCGATCATAAATTTCATCCGCAAAGATGATCAAATCGTTTTGACGAGCAATCTCAATAATCTCCAACAAGAGTTCCTTAGGATAAAGGGCTCCAGTTGGGTTATTTGGATTGATAAGGACGATTGCCTTGGTATTGGAAGTAATTTTTGACTTAATATCGTCAATATCTGGGTACCATTCTGCAGCTTCATCACAGATATAGTGAACGGCATTTCCCCCAGCTAGGCTGACCGCGGCTGTCCAGAGAGGATAGTCTGGCATAGGCACCAAGACCTCATCGCCATTATCCAAAAGCCCTTGCATGGACATAACAATCAGCTCACTGACACCATTTCCGAGGTAGATATCATCAATGTCTACATTGGGAAATTTCTTCAGTTGGCAATACTGCATGATGGCCTTACGGGCTGAGAAAATCCCTTTGGAGTCAGAATATCCCTCACTATCACGCGCATTCATAATCAAGTCATGAATGACCTCATCTGGTGCTGTAAAGCCAAATTCTGCTGGATTTCCTGTATTCAGACGTAAAATCTTTTCTCCGTTTGCTCGCATCCGCATAGCTTCTTCCAAAACAGGACCACGGATATCATAGGCAACGTGCTCTAACTTACTAGACTTGTTATATTCTTTCATCTTGTTTCCTCAATTCATAGAGATAGTAACATTATACCACTAGAAAGGGATTGCGACAAGTTTCCTGAAATGAGCAAGCAAAGAAAAAAACTCACAACGACTAGGTTTTCACCGTTTAAACAACTAGAGTACAGAAGTATTTTCTCACATACCAAAAGACAAACCTAGAAAGATCAGCGCTAAAAAGGAATCATACAAAAGATTAAACATGAGAAAGAGCCCCCACGTGACCAAATAGTCCAAGTGACCACTTCTCTTTGCAATCACCAATAAAATGATGTGGTAGACTAGGTGAAAGAGAAGAAATCCAACAAAACCTGGATAGAGAACGGGCACAACTCTTTCCAGCTGCCAAAGCATCACTACTTCTCCTACAAGCGACGCAAGGATAATTCCATGATAAAGAAAACTTATTTTTTTAGAAGCTTGAACAGACCCTTTCATACTTTCTCATCCCCTTTACTGTGTTTCCTACTAGCTCGTTTTCTTTTATTTTAACATATCTCCACCAAATCGAATCTCCGATAATATTTATTTAAATATGATTTTTACTTTACTTCTTTAGTGAAAAGGGTTACAATAACAGTAAGAAAATTTCAGGAGGTTTCATTATGGCACAACGTTACCAAAATGTTATGGTCGCAATTGATGGTTCTAAAGAAGCAGACTTGGCTTTCGTCAAAGGTGTTTACACTGCTCTACGCAACGAATCCAAGCTCACCATTGCCCATGTTATCGACACACGCGCTCTTCAAAGCGTGTCTACCTTTGATGCTGAAGTTTACGAAGAGCTCCAAGTCGATGCTGAAAGTCTGATGAAGGAGTACGAAAAGCGCGCAAGAGATGCTGGTGTGACCGATATTCACATCGTCATCGAAATGGGAAATCCAAAAACCCTCCTTGCCCGTACTATTCCAGACGCAGAAAATGTCGACCTGATTCTCGTTGGTGCAACAGGGCTCAATGCCTTTGAACGCCTCTTGGTTGGCTCTTCATCTGAGTACATTCTCCGCCATGCAAAAGTCGATTTGCTAGTCGTGAGAGAAAGTGAAAAAACATTGTAATCATTAAAAAAGGGAGCCTCTGGCTCCTTTTTGTTTGTCCTGATTGGGTCAGAAAAAGGCTTTAAACAATAGTTTAAAGCCTCTATCTTATTTAGAAGGTAGTCAATCTCAAAAGATTGAATTATTTGTAACTGTATGCCCAGTAGTATACACCGTTTCCATCAACTACTGCTGCTACAGCTCCTTCAGTGACATTCGGATCGAGAAGCAAGTCTCTCAAACCACTGTTTGCCCATTTCTTAACGACAACAGCAGCATCTTCATCACGACGTCCTACAAAGCCTGTGCTATCGTATTGACGTGAAATTTCATTTACTTTCGGAAGTGCTTGATTTTGATAAATGTCTTCAGACCAAGTCAATTCTTTCAATCCTTGAGCTTTACGAGTCTCATTGATTTTAGCGAAAGCTTCTTTCGCTTTTGAAACATAGTCATAGTTTGTATCGTTTGTTGCTTCAACACGGTAAACAAACTTCACATAACCAAATTCTACATCACTGTATTTCTTGTCTTCGACACCACTCTTGAGATTTGCAATCAAGACATAGTCCTTAGCGTATGGGTTTTCTTTCGTCTTCTCAAAGATTTCTGGATCTTCGATTTCCCACTCAACTTTAGCATCCCAACCAGAGTTATCAAGGAACTTAGGATTCATTTTTTCGATGACATAGTTTTTGAACTCTTCAACATTCTTGAATGGCAATGCTTGACCTGCTTTAGCAGTCGTTACCAAGTTAGTTGAGTAAAGTTTCACGCTTGAGTTCTTGTCACTGTACATGTACTCGTCATCAGCAGTGTTTTCGTGAAGTTTTGGATCACGAGCTGGATCGTTTGGATCAGTCATCCCTTGAAGTTTCCATTTTCCTCCAAGCCACTTCCAGTATGCTGAGTAACCTGTACGCTCTGAATTAGATGATACATAGTAGTAATGTGCACTACCGTCGAAGTAGTAGTTTTTATCATTCTTGAGGACTGCATCACCTGGTTTACCTGGTGGGTAAACCAATTTTGGAGTTTGTCCATTTGGTGCCCAAGCCAAGTGTTCCAATCCTTCAGCTGGTTTTTCAACATAATCAGGGATTTGGTTTTCACTTGGTTCATCAGTCGTTACCAAACCTGGTGTTGTTGGGATAGCTGGAGTTGCTGGTGTTTCTGGTTTTGGTTCTGCTGGTGTTTCTGTTGATGGCTTGAATGGATCAAATTCACTATCAGCACCATTAATTGGTGGGTTTTCTGGTAGGTCAACACTTGGAGTTGCTGGTTGCTCTGGTTTTGGCTCAGCTGGTGTTGTTGGCTCTTCAGGTTTATCACTAGGAGCTGGTGTTGGAGCCTCTGGTTCTGCTGGTGTTGGAGCAGGAACTTCAGGTTGACTTGGTTGTGCTGGCTCAACCGGAGTTGTTGGTTGTTCTGGTTTTGGTTCTGCTGGTGTTGCCGGTTGTGCTGGTGTTGTATCAGCAGAATCTTTCACCAATACCCACTTACCATTTTGGTAGTAGTAATAATCACCATTGTCCAATACATAGTAATGGTAACCATTTTCGTAACGATAGTGTGGGTCGTTTTCCAAGTTGTTAGTAGATGAGTTGTTGTTACTATTGTTTGTCAAAGGTTTCCACTGACCGTTACGATAAATACGGTAGCTACCGTCGTTCATGCGGTAGTAGTGATTGCCATTCCAGTAAATATAGTTTTCATCGCTAGCAAGGTTGTTGTAATTATTCCAATAGTTATAACCATAGTAGTTGCTACTGTTGTCATAGCCATAGTAGTTATTCCAATTATTGTAACCGTAGTTGTAACTTGGGTAATAGCTACCATATCCATAGTTATAGCTTGGGTAGTAGCTATTGTAGCCATAGTTATAGCTTGGGTAATAACTGTTGTAGCCATAACTTCTCACAGTATAGTTTGATGTGCGGCTACGATTTGCAGTAGTACGGTTAGAAGTACGATTGCTTGAACGGCGGCTAGTTCTTGTATAGTAGCTATTATTCCCATTCCAGTTGTAAGCAGCGTGAGCTTCACTTGGTGCAAAAGTTGGAAGCATTGTTACAGCTGTTAAAACAGAAGCTGTTAAATAGGTATATTTTTTCTTCATTTCAACCTCTTAATTCTTTAATTTCTAAACTTGAAAATTAAAATAATAAAAATAATAATAAAAATTTGGAAAGCAATTGTGCACAATTTTATAACTAACCCTCAAAACTAGAGTGAATTCTTCACATCAACTTGTTAACAGGCCTGAAATAAACAAGTTGACTTTCTGTCTTTAAAAAGAGCATATTATAGCAGCGTGAGGATTTTATATTTATTCGCTTTCTGAATTCATTCTAACACATCAACTTTCAAATATCAAATAATTTGACTCATCTTTTTTTGATATTTTTTTAAAAGGAAAGCTAGATAAATTGGGGTAAAATGCCACTCTGCATTATTTTTTGTAAACTAAAATATTTTTCTTTTCTTTTCCAAAAAAAATTTCAAACGTTTTCTAATTCAAAATAAGTATAAATATGCTAATAATAATTAGTGATATATATGTAATTGTTCGGATTTCAGGTCAAAAAATCCCCGGATTTTTCATCCAGGGAAAAGAATTTTCTCTTATTTTTTATTTTTTCTTTCTTTATGTCGCTCATAAGCTTTAAACTGACGTTGTAGTTCCTGTCGGATGGCAGGTTCTGGAGCATATTTTTCTTCCCAGTCATCTGGTTTTAAAATCTTGTGTGTAACTGGGTCAAAATGAGCTTTTCCATCAGGGAAGACCTTCCCCATATTCGCTTCATGGACAATATCAAAAATACGTTCTGGATCTACTCCCATCAAAACAAAACTACCGTATGTGAAATACAGTGTGTCAATCAAAGCATCCACTTGACCGACCAAGTTTTGCTTAGCAGGTGTCTTTTTCGCCACTTTCTCTGCCGCCTTATCAAGTGCCTCATGCATGCTTGCAAGGGAGTTTTGGAATTCTTCCTCCGAAGAACTTGCTGCGCGAACAAACTCTACTAATTCTTCAATTTTAAAATCTGCGCGGTGGGTTGCACCTTCAGCATCCCATGCCTGTGGTTCTTCTTGAGTTCGTTCATCCATCATGTGGTGGAAGGTTTTAACCTTATTAAAGTGGTAGTCTCGACTGACAAACACTTTTTCTGAAGCCAAAACACCAAAGTGCTCGAGCGCCTTGTGGATACCATCTTGTTGATTACTTGCCGTAATATGCTTGGCAACTTCTTTGACACTGCTACTGCCATTTCCCATAGCGACCGACATACCAACACCTGCCAACATTTCCAGATCGTTGTCTGAATCACCAAAGGCCATGACTTGGTTGAGATCAAAGCCATATTCTTTCCCGACTCGGCGAATGCCTTCTAGTTTGGAATTTCCTTGGTTGATGATATCCGCTGCAAAAGGATTGCTTCGAGTTAATTTCAAATCTTCAAAATCACTTGCTGCCTTCTCAGATTCTTCTGGCGTCATCAGCATCAAAACTTGATAAATGGGTTGATTAATCAAGTTAAGCAAGTCGTCTTCCTTTTGAGGAACTGCCTTGCTGACCATTCGATTAAAGGAACGGCTAACGGTTCTTGTCAGAACAGTCGGAATAAAACGACTAACCAGTTGGGAAAAGGAGCCGAGACCAAATGACATAATTTTCGAACCAACAACGGCATGCTCGGTTCCAAGAGCGATTTCTTTACGCTCCTTTTTAGCGTAAGCAATCAGTTGACGCAGGCTTGACTTAGCAATCGGACTCGCAAAGAGCACCTTTTCTTTATTAAAAATGTATTGGCCATTGTAGGTCACCGCAAAGTCTAGGTCCAAGTCTTCCATCAATTCCTTGACAAAAAACGGCCCTCGTCCTGTCGCTACTCCAACAAGCACTCCTTGCTCTTTGACAATCTTAATCGCGTCCTTAGTGGATTTCAAAACACTCTTGCGATCGTTGACTAGCGTTCCATCGATATCAAAAAAAACAGCCTTGACTTCCATCCTGTCCCATTCTCCCCTTTTGTGTTACAATGATTATACCACATTTCAGAAAGAGTGACTAAATCATGCCTAAGAAAATCCTTGTTTTACATACAGGTGGGACTATTTCCATGCAAGCAGACGCAACTGGTGCCGTTGTAACTAGTCAGGACAATCCCATGAACCATGTTTCCAATCCACTTGAAGGGATTGAGGTTCATGCCCTAGACTTTTTTAATCTGCCAAGCCCTCATATCAAACCCAAGCATATGCTTGCACTCTATCATAAAATTAAAGGGGAAGCTGATAACTACGATGGTGTTGTCATCACACATGGTACAGATACCTTAGAAGAAACAGCTTACTTCCTTGATACCATGAAAATTCCGCCCATCCCCATCGTTCTAACAGGGGCCATGCGTAGTTCTAATGAACTTGGTAGCGATGGTGTTTATAACTATCTGAGCGCTCTGCGAGTTGCCAGTGATGATAAAGCGGCCGACAAGGGTGTGCTAGTCGTCATGAACGACGAAATCCACGCAGCCAAGTATGTTACCAAAACTCATACGACCAACGTCAGCACCTTTCAAACCCCAACACATGGACCACTTGGCCTCATCATGAAACAAGAAATTCTCTACTTCAAAACGGCTGAACCTCGTGTCCGGTTTGATCTTGAGCATATTCAAGGTCTGGTTCCCATCATCTCAGCCTATGCCGGTATGACAGACGAGCTGATTGATATGTTAGACTTAGAACAGCTGGATGGCTTAGTCATTCAGGCCTTTGGAGCAGGCAATATTCCCAAAGAAACAGCTCAAAAGTTGGAAAATCTCCTGCAAAAAGGAATCCCAGTCGCCCTGGTCTCACGTTGTTTTAATGGTATTGCTGAACCTGTCTACGCCTACCAAGGTGGAGGGGTGCAGTTGCAACGAGCTGGTGTTTTCTTTGTCAAAGAACTCAACGCTCAAAAAGCGCGCCTCAAATTATTAATTGCCCTTAATGCTGGACTAAAAGGACAAGCTTTGAAAGACTATATGGAAGGATAAACCTCTTCTCTAGAAAGCAAATCAGGAAATCGTGAGATTTCCTGATTTTTTCTATTTACGTTTTCGTGTTGAACGGCGTTCTGTCAAACCATGAGGTAAGAGAACTTCACGTTCTTCCAGCTCTTCCTTATGCATAATCTTAGTCAACATACGCATGCTGATAGCACCTAGATCATAAAGAGGTTGGGCAATAGTCGTCAAGTTTGGACGAGTGAATCGTGCAATCTGAGAGTCATCTGTCGTGATGATTTCAAACTCTTCTGGCACAGATACACCATGGTCAGCCAAACCATTTAGGACACCCGCAGCCAATTCATCACCTGTTACAACTGCGGCTGTAGCTTGTGATGAAATCAAGCGTTCTGCCAAGGCATAACCATCGTCATAGCTGTATTTTGATTCGAAGACCAAGCCCTCGCTATAAGAATGTCCAGCTTTTTTCAAGGCTTCCTTGTAACCGATCAAACGAACCTTGCCATTGATATCATCGACAAGTGGTCCACTCACAAAAGCAATTTTTTCGTTTTCTTTGAGAAGGTAGCTCACCGCATCAATCGTTGCTTGTTTGTAGTCGATATTGACACTTGGAAGTTGATGTTCTACATCCACAGTACCAGCAAGAACAACCGGTGTCCGTGAACGAGAAAACTCTGAACGAATCTTTTCAGTCAAGTGATAGCCCATAAAGATAATCCCATCGACTTGTTTTGAAAAGAGAGTGTTAACCACTGAAACTTCCTTTTCATCATCCTCATCACTATTTGCAAGGACAATGTTATACTTGTACATTTCAGCAATGTCGTCAATCCCCTTAGCAAGTGTTGAGAAATAACCATTGGTAATGTTAGGAATCACAACTCCGACTGTCGTTGTTTTCTTGCTAGCCAAACCACGTGCTACCGCATTTGGACGATAGTCCAAGCGATCAATCACTTCTAGGACTTTTTTTCGAGTGTTCTCTTTAACATTCTTGTTGCCATTAACGACACGGCTAACTGTTGCCATTGAAACTCCTGCTTCACGGGCGACGTCATAAATCGTTACTGTATCATCTGTGTTCATTCCGTTTCCTTTCTATAATGAAAATTTCGCTTTCACGCATCTACTTACTCCA
This sequence comes from Streptococcus oralis, assembly GCF_023109155.1. Taxonomy (GTDB): domain Bacteria; phylum Bacillota; class Bacilli; order Lactobacillales; family Streptococcaceae; genus Streptococcus; species Streptococcus oralis_BZ. The sequence continues at coordinate 152,965 of NZ_JALDUA010000004.1, forward strand.
TTTTATCACTTATTGTAAACACTTTCAAGTATTTTTTAGAGAAACTTTGAAAAAATTTCACAGTTTATTCCCATTTTGAAAAAGCGAGTAGGATTTCTTGATTTTTAAGACATTTTGCTGTATGATAAGGAAAATAAAGGGGGAGGAAAACATGGCTTTTACAAATACACAGAGACGTTCCGCTAGTTTTGGTGTCGTGACCAGCCTACCTGACGATGTCATTGACTCTTTATGGTATATTATTGATCATTTCCTGAAAAATGTCTTTGAATTAGAAGAAGAACTCGAATTTCAGCTTCTCAACAACGAGGGGACCATTACCTTCCATTTCTCTAGTCAAAACCTTCCGACTAGCATCGATTTTGATTTCAATCATCCTTTCGATCCGCTTTATCCTCCTAGGGTCCTTGTTTTAGACTTGGACGGTAGGGAAACCATCCTCCTTCCAGAAGAAAATGACCTATTTTAAAAAACTCTAGCTTCTCGGCGCAAACTGCTGAGGAACTAGAGTTTTCTTTTTCTAATAAATGGATCGACTGACAACTAGACCGTTTGGTTTTGTATACTCAAAGTCAAGATAATCCTGATAAGTCCCTGGCACAATGAAACCTTGGGGACTCAATATATCAGTCCCAGCTTTTCCCACGATAGAGTCTGCCAGCAAAACACAATTGGTACTGAGAACAAAGTAGGTCTTAAACTCGGATGAGCTGAATTTATAGAGGGTCGCATCCGCTTCCTCTTTCAGTTGGTAGGAGTAGGTATGCTTGACCTCTCCCTCTCTTCTTTTCATCAACTGCGAGCTTGGTTCCCAAGGAATTAACAGGTCTTCTATCTCTGCTAAACGCGCTTGGATGGCTGCTTTCTGTTGGTCCGTCAAACTCAGACCATAAGCAAACAAGGTCTTCTGACTTTCCCTCTTGCAGAGTTCAATGTATTTTTCCCGATTGGCCTTAAACAAAACACCGTCTCCAACCATGCCGAATAAACGCTCCGAGTGAGGATCATAGGAACCATAGGAAATAACCGTCCCTTGATAACAAATATCCACATGTCCCATGGCGAGGAAGAAGGAGGTTTCTGAGGTATGGATAAAAATTTCCAGATCAACCGTCTGGTCGTTTTTTCTTTCTGAATGAACTTCCCCTTCTTGGCTTTCATGATTTGCCAGCCACTTATTTAGTTTTCGCAAGGTGCTGATAGGGATCAGAGCCGTCACAAAGATCGGCAGAGTCATTCGCATACGTCGTTTCAGCTTGGGATTGTTTTCTATCCTTTCAAAAAAGAAACCGTCCCGGAGGCTACTAGCTCCTAGCATGAGCAAGTAAAACCCAAGCAAGAGCAATTCAAAATTCGCTGCATCGTGAAAAGGAGAGATGCTATAAAGCCCGAATCCTATCATCCATACAGCATCGAAGAGATGATGGAGCCGAGGATGAATGGCATTTTTTCGATAGAGAGACCAAGTCACAAGACTAATGATGCCCGTAAACAGCTGGTAGCTCGCAATGATAAAAACCAGGAGATAGAGGGCAAGGTCTTGCAAGATGATAGAGTCAAACACCAGAGCAGCTACCACCAGCTTGCCCAAGGTTACAAAGATATTTTCCCGACGTTTTTTATCTTGAAACCAGCGAGTCAACAAGTGCCAAACTGCTGACAAGGAAAAGTAGCCCATCAGCAACTGGTACCCCATTCGCGGAATAACTTGTCCAAAACGAATCAAGAGAAGCCCTAAAACAATAGCAAGTAGTCCCTCCCCGATACTCTTCCACTTGCTATAGGTCTCGGAAAGCTTAGGCATTTCCTTGCTCCAACTGGTCAACCAAGTATCGAATTGGTTGCTTTAGGATTGGATGGATAAAATGGGGAGCTATTTCCACTAACGGCTCAAGAACAAAAAGGCGTTCTGCTATGTAAGGATGAGGCAAGATAAGATCTGCTGTATAAATGACCTGGTCCTCCACAAAGAGCAAGTCCAAATCAATCAAACGAGGCCCCCAATGCACCTCTCGAACCCGTCCCATTTCTGACTCAATGGCTAATAATGTTTCTAACAAGACTGGTGCTGGTAGCCAGGTTTCTACTTCAATCACCTGATTGACAAAGCTATCTTGTTCCACACCACCCCAAGGCTCCGTCGTCAAGATACTGGACTCTTTGAGAATATGGATACCTCGAGTCCTCAGTTTATCAATAGCTTGTTCCAAGTTCGCTTTCTTGTCTCCCATATTACTTCCTAGAGCGATAAAGGCCCGCTGCTTACGACGGTGAATGGTCACCGAGCAGGTATCTAACGGTAAATGCACTGGAGCCCAAGGTTTTTTTAGTTCCAACTCAATCTCTTGGACAAGAGGATAGGTCTCAAAAGTACGTTCAACTAGTTTGTAGGCTACCGTTTCAATCAAGTCCTCAGTGCTTTCCTGAAACCAAGTCGTCCACTGCTGACACAGTTCTCCGTAATGGACAGAAGAAGCTAAATCTAACTCAGTCGCTGCCTTAGTCATATCATAGGATAAGCGTGCAGAAATAACAAACTTTTGCCCCAATTCCTTCTCACTTGGAAAGAGTCCGTGATAAGCAAATATTTCCAAATCTTTAATCTTTAGCTGATCCATAACTAGTCCTTTCTAGAAAAATCCGCTTATAGCGGATTCTTTTTATACTCAATGAAAATCAAAGTGCAAACTAGGAAGCTAGCCGCAGGCTGCTCAAAACACTGTTTTGAGGTTGCAGATGGAAGCTGACGTGGTTTGAATCTGATTTTCGAAGAGTATTATAGTCCCATTAAACGATAAGCTTGATCTCGGAGGTCCTTATCTGTTTCAAATAGACCGCGAGCTACTGTCGTCAAGGTTGCAGTACCTGGTTTTCTGACACCACGCATGCTCATACACATATGTTCTGCCTCAATAACAACAAAGGCTCCCTTAGCACCCAGATAGTCCATCAAGGCATCAGCAACCTCAATATTCAAACGTTCTTGAATCTGTGGTTTTTTAGAATAAACTTCAACCGTACGGGCAAGCTTGGACAAGCCTGCCACACGGCCATCTGGAATGTAGGCAATGTGCGCTCTACCATAAAATGGCAAAAAGTGGTGCTCACACATAGTATGGAAAAAGATATCCTTTTCCACTACCATATTATCGTCGATAATCTCAAAGGATTTTGACAGGTGTTCCTCAGCAGTTTGGCCAAGACCTGAAAAAATCTCTTGGTACATACGGGCTACACGAGCAGGTGTTTCCTGCAAGCCCTCGCGGTTAGCGTCCTCACCAACAGCCTCGATAATCATTTTTACAGCCGTTTCAATCTTTTGTGTATCCATTCTCGTTTTTCCTCTCCATTAGATAGGTTCTCACTTGGCTCAAGAAATACAAGGAACCCGTGACAATCCTAACTGTTTGTTTCTCTTCATTTTTATCTGTCAATTTCTGCTCTAGAAAATCCGGCCAACTTTGGTAATTGAGATTTCTAGACTTTGCTGTCTTTTTCAGCACGTTTTCATCAGTCGCCCGACTATCGTCAAAATGGGTTAAAGTCAATTGACTATCTGGCACCGTTTCTAGCAAATCCAGCATATCATCCAAAGCCTTGGTTTTGATGCAAGTAAAGAGGATTTCCTTATGATAATCCGCAAAGCGTTCTTGCAAGGTTGCTAATAAAGACTTGATAGCATGGGGATTGTGGGCCCCATCTAAAATCATCAAGGGGTCACTAGACACGACCTCCAAACGCCCTGGCCATCTGGTCTCTTTCAAAGCTTGAGCAACCAAGTCATTACTTGCTAATTCTCGCCCAGTCTCCTGACAATAAGTGTCTAAGAGAGCAAGCGCCATCCCCGCATTTTCTATCTGGTGCAAGCCAAGCAGACCTGTTTGAAAGCGACCTTGTCTGACAGAACTGGTATAATCAAAGATTTCACCCGCTACTACGCTTTCTTGATGACTGATTTGATAATCTCTCTCATATCTTATTCTCGGTGCATCTTTCCCTTCTGCAATATTGTCAATCACAGTCAAGGCTTCTGGAACAATATGACCTGTCACCAAGGGAATGCCTTGCTTGATAATACCAGCCTTCTGCTCTGCTATGGCTTCCAAGGTGTCACCAAGTAGGGCCACATGATCCAGTCCAATGGTCGTAATTCCTGTTAAAATTGGCTGGCAGACATTAGTACTATCCAAAAGACCACCCATGCCGACTTCCATGATAGCCACATCTACTTGTTCTGAGGCAAAGTAATCATAGGCTAGAGCTGTGATAATCTCAAACTCGGTTGTTCCCTGCAAATTGTCAGCAGATTCTCTCTCAAGCAAAGACTGATAGTCTGCCATGAGAGCTTCTAGTTTCGCTTCAGGAATGGATTCCCCATTAATGCTAATCTGGTCTGTATAATGAATGAGATAGGGCGAGCTGAACACCCCAACTCTCAGGTCTAGCCCTTCCAGCATCTTTTTCAAAAAAGCAATGGTCGACCCCTTGCCATTGGTCCCCCCGATATGGATGACCTTAAGTTTGAGATGGGGATTGCCTCGCAGAGCTAGGAGTTCCACCATTCGCTCCAAACCAAAATGCGGTTGGTCCATCCGGTAGTGGGCAATCCACTGATTGTTTTCAATTTCGTTCATCTTACTTATATTGTTTTAAATCTAGATTTTCTGCATCATCTGCCAAACGGATAGCAGAGGCAATTTCAACTGCCATCCTGTGACTGGCAACATCATGCACGCGCACCACTTCCACACCCTGTCTCACAGCGATACTGGTTACATGAGCAGAAGCTGTGTCTCGATTGCGGAAACCAAGTTCGGTCCCAGGATTAACTTCAAAGCCATTTTCTTCTAGGATATTGATGACAAATCGCTTACGCGAAACTCCAAGAAAAATCGGATAGCCTTGCTGGTGTAGTTTATCTAGATCCCGTAGAAGGAGTAGATTTTCCTTCTTGGTCAGACCAAAGCCAATCCCTGGATCCAGCAGAATATTTTCTCTTGCAATTCCAGCTTGGTTCGCTCTCGCTAGAGCATGTTCAAAGAAAGCCTCCATCAAGTTTTCGATTGGCACTTTTTCAAAGTCAGCTAACTCTTCTTCTGTAAAAGCTTGTCTAAAACCAAAATGAGGAAATATGAGTGAACTAGGGTGCTGAGGACGAACCATAACTGGATTAAACATGATAACCACTTTTGCTCCAGCCTTCGCAACCACATTCGCCATTTTCTCATCTCCCATGAGACCCGTGATGTCATTTACCAGATTGGCACCAGCAGCCAAGGCGGCCTCTGCCACCTGACTTTTCCAAGTATCGATAGAAATGAGGACATCACTTTCCTCACGGATAGCTTTAATCACTGGAACAACACGCTGGATTTCCTCTTCTATCTCAACATAGCTACTGCCCGGCCGAGTCGATTCTCCACCGATATCTAGCATGCTCGCTCCTTCTGCTATCAATTTACGAGCCTGCTGGAGTGCCTGCTCAAGAGCAAAAAACTGCCCACCATCCGAAAAAGAATCTGGGGTTACGTTGATAATTCCGCAAATAGCTGTCTTTGCATGATTAGCTTTACTTGACATATCGGTCACTCCCTCAAGGTTTTTCACCATATTATCTTTCTATTTTACCATAAAAAGAAAAAAGATGGACACGTTAGTATTCATCTTTTCCAAGTAGGCCAATGGTTTAGAATGATAGACCTAGATTTCTACTAATCAACACCAATAAGGCCAACAAACAAAATGCAATACCATTGAGAATCATATGAAGCAAAATGGACATCTCCAAACGCTCAGTCTTATAGGCTGTCCAAGTCAAAACCGTTGACATTCCTCCATAAATAATCACAGAAGGTAAATTGGTTGGCATATGGAGCAAGGCAAAGACGATTGCACCAACAACAAAACCTAGTTTTTCTTTTCCACGGAAGATCTTTTTAGGAATAATTCCACGACACAAAATTTCTTCACAAATCGGCGCAATCAAGACTAGTAGGAAGAAAGTTGAAATCAAGGAACTATTCTGAACCAAACCATTCAGTATTGATTGGTTATTGGTTGTTGCCTCATTTGTTAGTCGAAGCAGGAGTGAACCCAAGAGATTTGTCGCAAAAATCACCAGATAACTCAGTACCAAGCGAGCCAAGTCTTTTGCCTTAAAAAAGGATAGATTAAAAGTAGCAAGTTGTGTTTTTCGTGCACCAATAATGAATACAATCAAAACGACTATGGATAGGGCACCAACTAAGAGCCCTGACTGTAAAATCGGAAACTGTTTGTTTGCTAAAAACAAAGCAAGTCCTATGGGAAATTGAGATAGAACAAAAGCTACCAAAAGGATGAGCACCCATTTCCCTCTGTTCAAAACCTCTTGCCAAATCGTCTTATCTTTCATGATGTACCTCCTTATAATTAAAAAGGGGAGACTCCCCTTTTCCTATTATACCATTTATAGCGCCATACTGATATAGTTAAGGATAAACAAGGCATCCAAAATCCAAATCATCACGTGCACATCCTTGGCTTGACCTTTGACAACTTTTGTCAAGGTATATGTCAAGAAACCAACAGCAATCCCTTGTGTGATAGAGTAGCTGAATCCCATAAAGATAGATGTGAAGAAGGCAGGAACCGCTTCAGCCATATCATCCCAAGGGATATTTTTCAAGTTAGAAAGCATCATGATTCCGACGATGATCAAAATTGGTGCTGTTGCAGCTGTCGGAACAATCGCTAGAAGTGGGCTAAAGAAGCTAGATAGAGCAAAACAGATCGCAACCACTAGGGCTGTCAACCCAGTACGTCCACCAGCGCCGATACCCGCCGCAGACTCAACATAGGTTGTAACGTTTGAAGTACCTGCAATGGCACCTACTGAAGTTGCCACCAAGTCTGAGTAAAGAGCCTTGTCCAATTTAGCAGATTCATGGTTTTCCCCACTTGTCGCAACGATACCAACTTTTTCACCAGTACCGATAAGAGTACCGATTGTGTCAAAAATATCTGTTAGTGAGAAGGCAAGAATAGCCATCAAGGTTTCTGGTAAACGTGAAGTGTTTGAAATCAAAGATCCTAAACCTTCTGAACCAAGAGCGGCACCAAACAAAGTTCCTAAATCATTAACCGCTGATGAAAGATTGTTGCTAGCGAAGTCAATCCCTGACAATTTCACAACACCAACAGCAATGGCAAGGACAGTCGTTGTTAAAATAGAAAGAATGATTCCACCCTTGATGCCTTTAACAACAAAGAAAATGGTAATAGCCAAACCTGCAAGAGCCACCAATACGGCTGGAGTATTGAAGTCTACCAATCCTGGAACAGCTGCGGAGTTTGCAGTAAGTGCAGCTTGAGCCTTGTCTGCTCCTTCACCTGCTACCGTATAAGTACCTGGATCGATTGAGAATTTCAAGAGACCAGCATTCTTAATTCCAACATAGGCAAGGAAAACACCAATACCAGCCGAAATAGCTGAACGAAGTGTTGTTGGAATAGATTCGATGATCATTTTACGAACATTTGTTAAGGTAATAATCAGTGAAATAATTCCACAAATGAAGACCATACCAAGAGCCTCTTTCCAAGTATAGCCCATCCCAAATACAACTGTAAATGTAAAGAAGGCATTTAGTCCCATACCTGGTGCTTGTGCGTACGGCAAATTAGCATAGAAAGCCATCATCAAAGTACCTACTACAGAACCGATAATCGTTGCCAAGAACACACCTTGAACAGGCATACCCGTTTGGGAAAGCATTTGAGGGTTTACAAAGAGAATATAACTCATTGCAAAGAATGTTGTTAAACCAGCAAGCACCTCTGTACGGACATCTGTCCCGTGCTCTTTTAGTTTAAATAGTTTGTCCATCTTTAATCTCCTTTTGTTTTTTACGAACAATATTAGTATTATATCATTTATCATTCACCTTTTCAATATGTTTGTTTGATTTATTTAATAAATCAAAGCAACTGTAGTTTTTGTTCTTATCTGCTTTTCTTCCTTCTTTTTGATATAATAGTAGACATCTTATCTGGAAACGACTAGGAAGGTTTATATGACTAAAAAAATTATCGCAGTCGATTTGGACGGAACCCTGCTAAATAATGAAAGCAAGCTCTCCGATTTCACCAAAGAGACGATCAAAAAAATTTCAGAAAAAGGACACCATGTCATCATCACGACAGGCCGTCCGTATCGTATGGCAAAAGACTTCTATCGTGAGCTAGAATTGCATACTCCCATGATTAACTTTAACGGCTCCCTTACCCATCTACCAGGACAGACTTGGGAGCATGAAAAGTGCCTGACCTTGGACAAAAAATACCTCCTAGACATGGTCAAGCGCACGGAGGACATCCAGGCTGATTTTATTGCGGGAGAATATCGAAAAAAATTCTATATCACGACACCGAATGAAGAAATTGCAGATCCTAAACTATTTGGCGTAGAGAACTTCCGGCCAGAAAATCAATTCAAACCTGAACGAGTAACCAAAGATCCCAACTGCATCCTCTTGCAAACAAGGGCTGAAGACAAATACGCTTTAGCGGACGAGATGAATCGTTTTTATCAGCACCAACTAGCTATCAATACCTGGGGCGGGCCCCTCAACATCCTCGAGTGTACTCCCAAGGGTGTAAACAAGGCTTTTGCTCTAGAGTACTTGCTCAATGTGATGAATCGTGATAAAAAAGACTTAATCGCCTTTGGTGATGAGCATAATGACACTGAAATGTTGGCATTTGCAGGCAAGGGATATGCTATGAAAAACGCCAATCCTGCTCTTCTTCCATATGCAGACGAACAACTTCCTCTGACCAACGAAGAAGATGGAGTTGCCCGCGCTTTACAAAATTTATTCTTATAAAAGGGAAGATTGCATGGTCGCAATCTTTCCTTTTTGTTTTCATTTTATTTTCACTAAAGCGGCTTATTTTCTGTATTTTTATATTAAATTTTCTATTACCATTTTCATTTATCTCTCAAAAAACATTGATATATTAATATTTTTAAAAAGTCATTCTATGAAAACTTTTACATCTTTTTAGAAAAAGTAGTTGATTTTTATATGAAAACGGTTTATACTTAAAGTTAGGCTTAAAGTTTTCTTAAACATACAGTCAAACATTTTATAAGGAGGAATGACAATAATGAGTATCGGAATCATTATTGCGAGCCACGGCGAATTTGCTGCGGGTATTCATCAGTCAGGATCTATGATCTTTGGTGAACAAGAAAAGGTTCAAGTTGTAACCTTTATGCCAAATGAAGGTCCAGATGATCTTTACGCTAAATTCAACAACGCTGTGGCTGCATTTGACGCAGAAGATGAGGTTCTAGTATTGGCTGACCTTTGGAGTGGATCTCCATTCAACCAAGCTAGTCGCGTGATGGGAGAAAACCCAGATCGTAAATTTGCTATCATCACAGGACTCAACTTACCGATGTTGATCCAAGCTTACACAGAACGTCTTATGGACGCTGCTGCTGGCGTGGACAAAGTCGCTGCGAATATCATTAAAGAAGCCAAAGATGGCATCAAGGCTCTTCCAGAAGAGCTCAATCCAGTTGAGGAAGTTGCAACTGCTGCAGCTGCTCCTGCTGCCCAAGCTGCTATTCCAGAAGGAACAGTTATCGGTGACGGTAAACTGAAAATCAATCTTGCTCGTCTAGACACTCGTCTCCTTCACGGTCAGGTTGCCACTGCTTGGACTCCAGATTCAAAAGCAGACCGTATCATCGTTGCTTCAGATAACGTTGCAAACGACGAATTGCGTAAAGAATTGATCAAGCAAGCAGCTCCTAACGGAGTAAAAGCCAACGTTGTACCAATCAAAAAATTGATTGAGGTTGCAAAAGATCCTCGTTTTGGTAACACACATGCTCTTATCTTGTTTGAAACACCTCAAGATGCCCTTCGTGCCATCGAAGGTGGCGTGCCAATCAAGACCCTTAACGTTGGTTCTATGGCCCACTCAACAGGTAAAACAATGATCAATAACGTCTTGTCTATGGACAAAGAAGACGTTGCAACCTTTGAAAAAATGCGTGACCTCGGTGTTGAATTTGACGTACGTAAAGTACCAAACGACACGAAAAAAGATTTGTTTGACTTGATTAAAAAAGCAAACGTTCAATAATTTTAATCTGTTTCTATCATTTTCGAAAACAGGATTAAATACTTTATTAAAACTACATAGAAAAGGAATAAAACCATGTCAGATATTTCAATCATTTCTGCTATCTTGGTTGTAGTTGTTGCCTTCCTTGCAGGTCTTGAAGGTATCCTCGACCAATTCCAATTCCATCAACCAATCGTCGCATGTACCCTTATCGGACTTGCAACTGGTAACCTCGAAGCAGGTGTTATGCTTGGTGGATCTCTTCAAATGATCGCCCTCGGTTGGGCAAACATCGGAGCTGCCGTAGCTCCTGACGCTGCTCTTGCATCTGTTGCTGCAGCAATCATCTTGATCAAAGGTGGTAACTTTACTACTGAAGGTATCGCCGTCGCAACAGCCACAGCTATCCCTCTTGCCGTAGCTGGACTTTTCTTGACAATGATTGTTCGTACAATCTCAGTTGCCTTGGTTCACTCAGCTGACGCAGCTGCAAAAGAAGGAAACATTGCAGCTGTTGAACGCGCTCACTACTTTGCTCTTGTTCTTCAAGGTCTTCGTATCGCGATTCCAGCAGCCTTCCTTATCGCTATCCCAGCTTCTGCTGTTAAAGACGCTCTTGGTCTAATGCCAGAATGGTTGAATGGTGGTATGGCTGTTGGTGGTGCTATGGTCGTTGCCGTTGGTTACGCTATGGTTATCAACATGATGGCAACTCGTGAAGTATGGCCATTCTTCGCTATCGGTTTCGCTCTTGCAGCGATTTCTCAATTGACTTTGATTGCCCTTGGTGTCATCGGTGTTGCCCTTGCCTTCATCTACCTTAACCTTTCAAAACAAGGTGGAAACGGTGGCGGCGGAGCTGCGACTTCTAACGACCCAATCGGTGATATCCTAGAAGACTACTAGAAAGGGGAACAATCATGGCTGAAAAAATTCAATTATCAAAATCAGATCGTCAAAAAGTTTGGTGGCGTTCACAATTCCTTCAAGGTTCTTGGAACTACGAACGTATGCAAAACTTGGGTTGGGCTTACTCATTAATCCCAGCTATCAAAAAATTGTACACTAAAAAAGAAGACCAAGCGGCTGCTCTTGAGCGTCACCTTGAGTTCTTCAACACTCACCCATACGTAGCTGCTCCAATCATGGGGGTTACTCTTGCACTTGAAGAAGAGCGCGCTAACGGTGTTGAAATCGACGACGCAGCTATCCAAGGGGTTAAGATCGGTATGATGGGACCTCTTGCTGGTATCGGTGACCCAGTATTCTGGTTTACAGTTCGTCCTATCCTTGGAGCTCTTGGTGCATCACTTGCTGCATCTGGTAACATTGTTGGTCCCCTTCTCTTCTTCTTCGGATGGAATGCTATCCGTATGGCCTTCCTATGGTACACACAAGAGTTCGGTTACAAAGCGGGATCTGAAATCACTAAAGACATGTCTGGTGGTATCTTGAAAGACATCACTAAAGGAGCATCTATCCTTGGTATGTTCATCCTTGCCGTTCTTGTACAACGTTGGGTGTCTATCAACTTTACTGTTAACCTTCCAGGTAAACAATTGGCAGAAGGTGCTTACATCAACTTCCCAGAAGGTCCTGTAACAGGTGGAGAATTGAAAGGAATTCTTGGTCAGGCTCTTAGTGGTTTGAGCTTGGATAGCGTTCAACCTCAAACTCTTCAAGGTCAGTTGAACTCATTGATTCCAGGATTGATGGGACTTCTCCTTACTTTCCTTTGCATGTGGTTGCTTAAGAAAAAAGTATCACCAATCTCAATCATCCTTGCTCTCTTTGCAGTAGGTATCGCAGCTCGTTTCTTCGGTATCATGTAAACCATCGAGAATATAAATAAAAAAGAATCAGGTAATAAACCTGATTCTTTTTGTGTATCAACTTTTTCTTCTAGTCAGATAATGCAAGCCTCCAATCACCACTGCTAGAATGGCAACATAGAGCAGCTGTTTGGCTTCTAAAGGTACAAACGCTCCTTGCAGGATAAAAGTATTGGCAAGCACTCCTACAAGGGCTGCAAGGCTCAAAAGTATGAGCAAGGCTAGTTTGTATCGATTAAATGGCAGGCTGACCTTGGCAACTAGACACAGACCATTGACCAAAGCAAGGAGGAAGCAAATAAATTTGACCTGACCTGGGACAGTGATAAAGAAGTTCGTCAAGAGTACACTAGCGACTAGAATGCCCCCACCAATCGCAGCATTGGTCAAAATATCTCGCATAAAATGTGTGCTGACCTTTTCTTTATTGGACTCAAAAGTTAGGAAGAAAGATGGAATCCCAATCGTAATAGCTGAAATGATTGTAAACTGAATAGGGATAAAGGCGAATTCCAAACCAAATACCACACTCAAAATGGCAAACACGATGGAGAAGAAGGTCTTTGTCAGAAAGAGAGAGGCTACCTTTTGGATGTTATTGATGACACGGCGTCCTTCCATCAAGATATCATAAAATACTGCAAAATCATCAGTGAGAAAAACAATATTGGATACACTTTTGGCTGCACTCGTTGCTCCCTTCATTGCGAAACTAATATCTGCTTTCTTAAGAGCTAGAACATCATTGACCCCGTCACCGCTCATGGCAACTGTCTTACCAGCCTTTTGCAAAACGGTCACCATCTTTTCTTTCTGCTCAGGTGTCACTCGACCAAATATTTCGTTTTCCAAGACCACTCTTTCAAAGTCATCATTGCTCACCTTGGTCATATCAATCGCACGGGCTTCTTCCTTAAAACCTGCCTTACGAGCCACCCCATATACAGCCACATGATTATCACCACTGATAATCTTCACTTCAACACCTTGAGATTCAAAATAGTCAAAGGTTTCCTTAGTATTTTCCTTGATCTCATCTGACAGAACGACATGCCCCAATAGTTCCATTTCGGATGGGCTTGTAATCTGGTCCTTGCTATGAGCAAGCGATAAGATTCGAAAACCTTGCTGTTTGAGATCTTCATAGTAGGCATCCATCGGCTGGGTAAAGCCTAAAAACTCATAGGCTCCGAAAAAATAGGTCCCACCCTCTTTTACTTGAACAAAGGAATACTTGTTTTTGCTTGAAAAGGCACCGACTTCTTGAACTTCCCACTTTTTCTCACAAGTTAAGTAAGTCTTCAGAGCTCGGGAAGTTGCATTTTCATCCTCGAAATAAGCCAGATAAGAAGATAGTTTCTCTGCTACATTAACATCCATTTCTTGGACCTTCATATTACCAGTCGTGATGGTACCTGTCTTATCAAAACAAAGAACATCTACTCGCGCCAAGGTCTCTACACAGTATAGTTCCTGCACTAGAACCTTCTTTTTGGCCAGCTTCATGGCTGCTACCGCTAGGGAGACGCTGACCAAGAGAATCAAACCCTCTGGAATCATGCCGACCAAGGCACCTGAACTTCCTAAAACAATTTCAACATAAGACCGTCCTAGACTAAAACCTCTGACATAGAGCAGAATGGCAACTGGCACCAGCAAGATCGAGACGATTTTTAAAATCTTATCCATGTAATCGCGCAGTTGAGAAGGGTATTTTTTGAATTCCTTGCTGGATTTTGCGAGTTTGTTGATATAACTATCGGGACCCACAGCCGTTGCCATAACCAGACAAGTACCGCTGACGACATTGCTTCCGCTCATCAGCTTGTCACCAACTGTTTTAAAGACCGAATCACTCTCACCAGTCAGCAAGGACTCATCAACTTCAATATTCCCTTCAAGGACTTCTGCATCGACAGGCACCTGATCACCCAGATTGAGATGCAGATACTCACCCAGAACGATGTCCTCCGGATCAATCTCAATTGTTTGACCATCTCGGTTGACTCTATACTTACTTTTACCAAGCAAACTTAGCTTTTCCAAGGCATTTTTTGAACGCACTTCTTGGAAAATCCCGATGGCTGTATTGATAGCAATCACACCTAAAAAGAGCATATTTTCAAATCGCAAGGTTGTGGCTACCAGAACTGCCAGAGCCAAGTTCATGGCATTAAAAAAGGTAAAAATATTTGAAACGACAATTTCCTTGGTTGTTTTGTAGGGTTTAATGTCGCTGATGTTTCGTTGACGATCCTTGATGTCTTGGCTACTTAAATACTTCATTTCTACTCCGATATCCTTTTGTACTACTATAGTAACACATATCTTTCTCTCTGTCACTTAAAGACTCAAAATAAGGAGAACTCACTTGACAAGCATCATCTATCGCCACTTTAAGAAGGACTTAAAAAGAGGCTAGGATTTTCCTAACCTCTTTTCTCTATGCTTTATTCTGCCAAGGCTCCCATTGGATCCCATGGTGCAAGTACTATTGGTTCTGCTTCATAGGCAGCTTGTTCTTCTGCTGTCAGCAATTCTTTACGGACAACGATTTGGTAAGTGTATTCGTCCATCCAAGCGTCTGAGGCGACAAAGTAACCATCTGCACCGACCTTGTCTCCCCATGAGTTTTCAACTTTCCACTTGGTTGACTTGCCATTTTCGTCCAAGTCCACACCTGTCAAGACCATGGCGTGGGTCATCAAACTTTCACTGTAGTCCAAACGTCCAGCCTTGTCTTGAGTGAGTTGAATATCCATGCTTGATTCAAAGTCATAAACATCAGTCGCAAGGATTCCAGCTTTGCGGTTGCTGAGCTGGCCGACATCTGAACCAAACCAAACAGTTTCTCCTGTTTGCATTTGGGCAATCGCCAATTCTTTTAAGCGCTCCATCGGTACGTTGATGTAACGAACTGCACGGCTACCAACCACATTTCCCAACATCTCAACTGTGTAAGATTTACCGTAAGGCTTGTCAGCAGTTGGAGCATTGATAACAGAAACGTAGTCTTCTAGAGGAAGATTGACATATTTCTTGTAAAACTCTTGTGGCGTGATACCCTTTTCGCTTTGGTAGTTATCATCCTTATCGCGATAAGCAAAGTCAAATTTACGCGGTGGAAGACCTAGTGACATAGCAAGGAAGTTAAAGATTTCTTGCAAGAGGTCTTCTTTCTTAGCTTGAACAGTCGCTTGGTCAGCACCAGAAGCGAGCAAGTCACGCAAGATTTGGGCATCTTGGCGAAGCAATTTGTTAAGAATTGCATTGAGCTCACGGCTATTACTAGATGAAACAGACTCAGGGTAAACTGACTTAGGAACGACACCATATTTTTCAAAGAGGGCAACGACCATATCCCATTGACCACCATCTTGTTGTGGAGTTTGGAGTAGGAAGCTAACCTTGCGGCTCGTCAAGTCTTGGTCTGCAGTCGCAATCACTTGCTCCAAGAACCAGTTGGATTTCTCGTACTTGTCCCAGAAGAATGTGTGGGCTTGTGACAACTCAAAGTTTTCCAGTTTGTATTGAGAGATGAGTTTGTGGCGGAAGGTGTTGAGAGCTGCAAACATCCAGCAACGACCAGACGCTTTCTGGTTAGTAACCTTGTCCTTGGTCAAATCAAGCGAGAAAACAGGTGTATTGTCTACATGGCTTTGACGACGTTCCAGGGCTGCAAAAATTCCGTTATGGCTGGCAGCATTTTCAATGGCTTGGTACTTGACATTTGCTTCATAGTTGGCAAATAGTTTATCTGTAAATGATTCTTGAATCGCGTTCATAGATTCCTCCTTTTATTCTACTGTCTATTATAACTCTTTTCACAAAGGAAGCAACCGAAAAACTTAAAAAGGCAAGGACATTCTCCTCACCTTTTCTAACATAATCCAAACTAAGCAATACTAGCAAGGAGATTTTCTAACTCCTCCTTGGTCAAACGACGCCATTCTCCTTGTCCTAAGTTCTCATCCAAGGCTAAAGTTCCCATCGTCAAACGTTGTAGATCCACCACTTCCTTGCCACAGTAGGCCACCATTCGTTTGACCTGATGGAATTTCCCTTCAGCAATGGTCACACGAACCAGACTTTGATTCTTTACTGAATCTAACGACACAATCTCCAGCTTAGCTGGCTGGCAGGTAAAGTCCTTGAGCGGAATGCCCTTGGCAAATGTCTCCACATCTTCTTGGGTCATAATTCCCTCGACTTGTGCCAGATAGGTCTTATCCACATGACGTTTGGGTGAAAGAAGAGCGTGAGCTAGTTTGCCGTCATTGGTCAAGAGTAGGAGACCATGCGTGTCAATATCCAAGCGCCCTACTGGGAAAACTTCCTTGGTCCGAGCAATATCATCCAACAAGTCCAACACCGTTCTATGTATAGAATCCTCAGTCGCTG
The DNA here is from genome assembly GCF_023109155.1 of Streptococcus oralis. Lineage (GTDB taxonomy): Bacteria > Bacillota > Bacilli > Lactobacillales > Streptococcaceae > Streptococcus > Streptococcus oralis_BZ. The sequence goes on from NZ_JALDUA010000004.1 coordinate 169,320, forward strand.
AAATAACTCCTTGGGGCTTGTTCATCATGTAGTAGACAAACTCTTCATACTCTAGCACTTGGCCATCAAAGCGAATTTCGTCTTTTTCTTCATTTATTTGCAATTTTGCTGATTTTTCTTTCTTGCCATTGACCGTCACGCGTCCAGCCTTGAGCAAGTTTTTGACCTCCGTCCGACTTCCCACAGCGCATGCAACTAAAAATTTATCTAATCTCATAAAACTATTATATCATACTCAAAAGGAGGCTGGTACAATGACCAACCTCCTTTTCTTTTCATACTCTTCAAAAATCTCTTCAAACCGCGTCAACTTCCATCTGCAACCTCAAAACAGTGTTTTGAGCTGACTTCGTCAGTTCTATCTATAACCGCAAAGCAGTGCTTTGAGCAGCCTGCGGCTAGTTTCCTAGTTTACTCTTTGATTTTCATTGAGTATCAGATTTAAGAACTTAACTTCCTCGTCTCCAGAAAATAGCTAAGACAACCATAGCACCCAAAACAGCTGGAACAATAGCTATCCCCGCTAGGTTTGGCCCCCAAGTTCCAAAAAGTAGGTGACCCAAAGAAGCACCAATCCAGCCGAGAAACATTTTTCCAAAGCATCCCATGCTCTCTCCACGATTGGTCAAAGCACCTGCCAAGAGTCCCACTAGGAGACCAACAAACATACTTCCAAGCATAGCTTCTCCTTAAATTGCCCAGTCTCCATTACGGAAGAGGGGTACGCGTGTTCCATCGTCACGGATACCATCGATATCCATTTGATTTGAACCAATCATAAAGTCCACGTGAACATCTGAACGGTTCAGTCCAGCAGCTTCAAGTTCTTCTTCGCTCATCTCTGCCCCACCAACGACGCTGGTCGCATAGGCCGCACCGATAGCCAAGTGGTTTGAAGCATTCTCATCGAAAAGGGTGTTGAAGAAGGTAATGCCTGACTGAGAAATTGGGCTTGGATCGGGTACCAAGGCACATTCACCCAAGGCACGCGCACCCGCATTTTCAAAGACAAGGTCTTTCATGACCTGATTACCCTTTTCAGCAGTAATGTCTACGATTTGGCCATCCTTGAAGGTTACTTTAATACCTTCGATGATATTGCCATTGTAGCTAAGTGGTTTTGTAGAGGTTACATAGCCATCTGCACGACGGAAGTCAGGCGCTGTAAAGACTTCTTCTGTTGGCATATTTGGCAAGAATCCTTCCCCCTGTGCATTGATGGCTCCAGCTGATTCCCAAACGTGGTTTTTTGGCAAGCCAAGTGTCAAATCAGTTCCTGGTGCTGTGTAGTGAAGGGCTGAAAATTGCTCTTTATTAAGCATTTCTGCCTTACTCTTAAGAATGGCTGCATGCTCTTCCCAAGCCTTAACGGGATCTTCTTCATAGACACGACAAGTTTTAAAGATTTGGTCCCAAAGGAGATCGACTGCTTCTTCATCGCTCGCAGCATTTGGAAAGACTTTCTTAGCCCATTCAAGTCCAGCAGCGGCCGCCACTGTCCAGCTAACCTTGTTGGATTGAGTTGCGATACGCATTGGTTTCATCGCAAGTCCCATCGCTTTGGCAGAAGCTGAAAGCTTATCCGCATCCACTCCGTTCAAGGCACCTGGATCAGAAGAGCGGACACCGAGACGACTAGCCTTGTTCTCCAAGAGATAGTTCATCTCAGCAATCTTGTATTCTGGCACATTGTCCAGACGCTCCATCGGCGCGTGGAGGAATTTCTCGCGATTTACAAAGTCATCTGCCCATTGAACGATAACTTCGTGTGCTCCAAGTGCATAAGCTTCTTTGACGATTAAGTGAGCCAACTCACGTTGCTCCACATCGATAGAGAGAGCCAAAGTGTGACCCGGTTGCACATTCACACCGTTTGCAACCAACAATTTCGCATATTTTTCTAGATTTTCTTTAAAATTTGGTAAAACCATTCTATTCTTCCTTTTCTTTTGTTATTTTTCCTTCAAAGCAGAAAATAATCCTGCTAAAGCAATGGCACCAGACAAGAGCGCTGTTGATAGGATAATTGTTTCATCTGCCAGCTCTAGCTGATAGTCAAAAACCTTTTCAGCAGGTTTATCTTCCGCAAAGATTCTAAGTTTCATAAAGATGTTCTCCGTTCTAATCCTTAAAACAAATCATCAAACAAACTCAACTGGTTATCCTCTGGCATATTACCGAGAATCCCCATTTCATCCATCTTTTCAACCAAGGTTGATGAAAGTCCACCACGCTTGCGCAGTTCGGTTTTAGAGAGGAACTCACCCTCTTCACGCGCACGCACCAACTGCTTAGCAACGTTCTCTCCCAGACCATCCATTGCTACAAATGGTGGGATGAGGGTATCTCCATCAATGATGAATTCAGTCGCATCACTACGGTATAGATCTAACTTGCCAAACTTAAAACCACGTTCCCACATTTCATTGACAATCTCAAGAGTTGTATAAAGGTCAATCTCCACATTAGAGGCTTCATTATTCTTCCGTTTTTCAGCGATCTCTTCCATTCTACGCTTGATGGCATCCAAGCCGGCACCCATGGTCTTGATATCAAAGGCCTTGGCACGGATAGAGAAGTAAGCACAGTAATAATAAATCGGATGGTGAACCTTGAAGTAGGCCACGCGCAAAGCCATCATAACGTAGGCTGCCGCATGGGCTTTAGGGAACATGTACTTGATTTTTCCACAGGATTCGATATACCACTCTGGTACCTTATTGGCCTTCATGGCTTCGATGTAGCCATTCCGCTCCTCTTCAGAAATCTTCAACCACAAGCCCTTACGTACCCGTTCCATGATGGTAAAGGCCATCTTAGGTTCAAGGCCCGCGTGCATGAGGTAAACCATGATGTCGTCCCGACAACCGATAACGGTTGATAGATCCGCAATTCCTTGCTTAATCAAATCCTGGGCATTGCCCAACCAGACATCAGTACCGTGGGACAGACCTGATAGCTGAAGCAATTCCGCAAAGGTTGTCGGATGGGTTTCATCGACCATCCCACGTACAAAGTTGGTGCCAAACTCTGGGATTCCCAGCATGCCCGTCGGCGTTCCGATTTGTTCAGGAGTCACCCCAAGTACATCCGTCCCAGAAAAGAGGGCCATCACGCCTTCATCATCCATAGGAATTTCATTAGGGTCAATCCCAGACAAGTCCTGCAATTTTCGAATCATGGTCGGATCATCATGCCCCAGTACATCGAGTTTGAGGACATTCTCATCGATATCATGGAAGTTAAAGTGAGTCGTCTGCCATTCAGCCGTCACGTCATCCGCTGGATACTGAACAGGCGTAAAGTCGTAGACATCCATGTAGTTAGGAATAACAACGATTCCCCCTGGGTGTTGTCCTGTAGTTCGCTTGACACCAGCAGCACCCTGAGCAAGACGTTCCACCTCTGCATCACGATAAAACTTCCCGTAGTCTCTCTCGTAGCCCTTTACAAATCCATAGGCAGTCTTAGCAGCCACCGTACCAACCGTTCCCGCACGGAAGGCATATTCCTCACCAAAGATATCACGTACATCCAAGTGGGCGCTAGGCTGATCTTCTCCCGAGAAGTTCAAGTCAATATCGGGAACCTTGTCTCCATCAAAACCAAGGAAGGTCTCGAAAGGAATATCCTGTCCATTTTTGTTAAGTTTATGACCACAGTTGGGACAATCCTTATTAGGCATATCAAACCCTGAACCATAAGAACCATCGGTGATAAACTCGCTGTACTGACACTGACCACAGACGTAGTGTGGAGAGAGAGGATTAACCTCCGTAATCCCAATCATAGTCGCAACAAAACTGGACCCAACAGACCCACGAGAACCAACCAAGTAGCCCCGTTCATTGGAACGTTGCACCAGCATCTGCGATGCCAGATAAATCACGGCAAATCCATTCCCCAGAATGGAAGTTAATTCTTTTTCAATCCGCAAATCAACGATATCTGGCAGCGGATTTCCATAAATCTCAAAAGCTTTCTTATAGGTCAACTCAGCAACCGTTTCTTCCGCCTTGTCGATGAAAGGCGTGTACAAGTCACCCTTAACAACCTCAACAGGTTCAAAGATATCTGCCAAGGCATTGGTGTTTTCAATGACTAATTTGCGTGCTAAATCTTCTCCCAAGAAAGCAAATTCATCCAACATTTCATTGGTCGTTCTAAAATGAGCCTTCGGTAGCGGTGCTGGTTGGGCATTTTCACCATGACCGATGGTTCGGTTAATCATAGCCCCCTGGCCCAAACTACGGACAATAATTTCACGGTAAATCTCTTCTTCCGGTTCGATATAATGGACATTTCCCGTAGCCAGAACAGGCTTGCCAAGACGGTCCCCAACCTCTATCAAACTCTTGATAATAGTCTGGAGCTCCTCCATATCCTTGACCTGCTCTTTAGCAATCAAGGGAGCATAGATAGCTGGTGGCATGACCTCGATAAAGTCATAATACTTGGCCACCTCAACCGCCGCATCTACACCTTGGGAAACGACTGCGTCAAAAACTTCACCCTCCGAGCAAGCCGACCCCAAAATCAAGCCCTCCCGATGGGCGTCTAGAACCGTTCTCGGAATCCGTGGCACCCCTTCAAAATACTTGGTGTTAGACAAAGAAACCAGCTTAAAAATATTTTTTAAACCAACTTGATTCTTGACATAAATGGTCGCATGCTTGATCCGAGCTTTTTTATAAGAATCTGGACTGATTAGATCAATATTGAGTCTAGCCAGATTGGTCACACCATGTTTTTCTGCTACCTCTTTGATAAAGATGAAAAGCAGACGACCAGTAGCTTCCGCATCGTAATTAGCCATGTGGTGGTGTTCAAGTGCTACACCAAAACGCTTAGTCAAAGGTCCCAAACCATGGCGTTTATACTCAGGATAGAGATTTCTAGCAAACTCCAGCGTATCGATAACTGGCTGGCTAATCTTAGGCAGACCATGACGCTCATAGTTGGCATTCATAAAGCCAACGTCAAAGGTAGCATTGTGGGCTACTAAGACTGTATCCTTGCAAAACTCTTGGAATTCTTGTAAAACTTGTTCCAGTGGTTTGGCATTTTTGACATGATCATCTGTAATACCAGTCAACTCAATAGTAAAGGCTGATAATGGATGTCCGGGATTGATAAATTCATCAAATTCGGCAATAACATTCCCCTTATACATCTTAGAGGCCGCAACCTGAATCAAGTCATTATAGATAGCTGAAAGTCCCGTCGTTTCCACGTCAAAAACTACATAGGTCGCTTCTGACAAGTCCATCTCCACTTCGTTATAAACGATTGGAACACGGTCCTCCACAATATTGGCTTCCATTCCATAGATCAGCTGGATTCCAGCTTTCTTGGCCGCCTTATAGCCGTGTGGGAAAGATTGAACATTTCCATGGTCCGTGATGGCAACCGCCTTGTGTCCCCACTTTGCAGCTGTTGCAACGATCTCCTCTACTTCTGGTAGAGCATCCATAGTCGACATATTAGTATGAGCATGAAACTCAACCCGACGCTCACCTTCTGGCATCAAATCCTTCCGCTCATAGTGAACCACTTCCTGCACATCCTGGACGTTCATGGTCAAATCACGTGTGAAGTTATTCATCTCCACATTCCCACGAACTCGAAGCCAAGAATTCTTCTTAATGATGTCAAACTTCTGAGCCTCTTCTTCATTCTTAACCCATTTTTGCATTGAGAAGCTTGAAGTATAGTCTGTCATTTTAAAGTTGATCAAAACGCGACCAGTTCTGGTCACCTTATGCTCCACATCAAAAACGACCCCTTCAAAGACCAGGCGATTTTCCTCAGTCGTCACGTCGATCATCTGGGTAACTTCAGCCTTATCTAGTTTAGGCTTGGCCGCAGCCTTTTTAGCCTGAAAATCAAAGGCTGGCTTCTCTTCTACTGGAGGAGGAGCCATTTGTTCCAGTTGCTCCATAGCTCGTAAAGCTTCTTCGTTGGCAGCCTGGACGATTTGTTCATTCTCCGTATGGAAGGCTTCCTCCTGCTCTTGTGTAAGAGCATCATTCTTTTCTATTTGGCATACAAAAGCTGGAAAACCAAACTTTTCGAGTTGCTTAGCCAAATTAGGAAGATGATTCTTCTTAAAGTGCTCCTTATCAATCGCCTCTGAACCTTCAATAATGAGTTGATTTCCTTCCGCACGGACGTTTAAATTCTGGTAAAGAGATTTAAACCCCTGACTTGCACATGGACCTTCAGAAAAAGCCTCTCTATAGTAGGCCTGCAAGAGTTCATTAGAGAATTCTTGAGAAAGAGCCTTGATTTCGAAAACAGCTCGGTTTCCTGTCTTAGAAAATTCTTCACCAAACCCTTTCTTTAACTCTGAAAAGATTTCAATCGGTAAAATATTAGAAAATACAAAATGAAATTCCCAAATCTTACTAATTTTATGAACCACAACACACTCAATTCTGGCATCAACAAGAGCAGTATCCCGTCTCAATTGATCAGAGATTCCTAGTTGATTCATTAAAATTTCAAACTTACTTGACATTCATTTTCCTCACATTATTCTCTTACTATTTTACCATAATTAAAGAAAATATATGACTAGTACCATTCCTTAAGCACTGCTAGTTTATACAAATTTGTTCCGTAAACAAAAAAGAAGACTCTCAGAATCTCCTTATCTCCTTAGTAAATAAAAAAAGATACCCTTAAGTATCCTCGTAATCAATCGGGAAGACAGGATTCGAACCTGCGACACCTTGGTCCCAAACCAAGTACTCTACCAAGCTGAGCTACTTCCCGC